>DASXPW010000440.1:0-4835 GCA_036493385.1 Pyrinomonadaceae bacterium | reverse complement strand
GTTCTTGCCGATGAGATCAACCGGGCGACGCCAAAGACGCAGTCCGCTCTGCTCGAGGCGATGGCTGAGGAACAGGTCACGGTCGAGGGCGTCTCGCGACATTTGCCGCTCCCGTTTATCGTCATCGCGACTCAAAATCCGGCCGAGCATCATGGGACCTATCCGTTGCCAGAGTCGCAGCTTGACCGCTTTATGCTGCGGCTGCATATCGGCTATCCGAGCCTCGAGGACGAGAGACTAATTCTTCGCGACCGCGAAACCGCGAATCCGCTTGAGCGGCTCGAACCGGTAATGTCGCAGGAAGATGTGCTTGATCTGCAGGAGCTTGTGACGCGGGTCAGATTCGACGATGCGCTGGTCGATTACCTGCTGCAGATCGTCGATGCGACGCGTAAAACGGAGGCTGTCGAGCTTGGTATCAGCCCGCGCGGCACGCTTTCACTTTTCCGTTCGGCGCAGGCCCTGGCCTTTATCGAGGGCCGTGATTTTTGCATTGCGGATGATGTTAAACGCCTGGTCATTCCGTGTTTTGCCCACCGAATGATGGTCAATTCCAGAACGTCAGCCCTCCGCCAGCGCACCCGCGAAGCGGAACTGGTCCTTCTCGATATCCTCGAAAAAACGGCCGTGCCGATCTAAAAGCACGGCAATGAATCTCAGCCGCCTCAGCCAGTTCTTAAGTTTCCGCGATATCCGTAACGCGGTCTTTGGTTCGATCGTCGTTTTTGGCGGTATTGCGCTTGCGATTATGACATTCTACGCGAGCCAGACAAGCCCGCGCCTGGCGGGTATTCTGGCCGCTGTCTCGCTGATATTCGTACTATTGATACTGGTCTTCGTCGTCCCGCCGCTGGCCAGAAGCGCCGGCCGCGAGGCGTCGCAGATGAATCTGCCGTTCGAGTTCACGGGGGCCGGCGCGGTCATGCTCGGTCTGCTCGTCATCGTTGGGTTTTCTGCGTGGAACACAGGCAATAATCTCTTGTTCCTGGTACTGTCGTTCCTCACGGCTGCGATGGTCGTCGGGTTTATCGCCGGCAGCATCTCGCTAAAAAAGCTGGACGTGAAAATGCGGTTTCCCGAATCGATCTTTGTCGGGCATGAAACGCCGATACTGGTCTCGCTGCAGAACAGAAAGCGTCTGTTCGCCAGTTATTCGGTCGTTGTCGACGTTCGCGGCAGTCAGCGGGAACGATCTATCGCGGCCGACGAGCTTCACGAGGCGCTGCCGCGGTTTCTCGCCGACCGCTTGTCTCAGCCGGCGATAGTTCGGCGAACGCTCGATCATTTTGTATTTGTGCCGAGAAACGCATCGGTCGAGCGCAGGGCCATTCATGTCTTCGACCGGCGCGGGCGGTTCATCATCCGTGACTTCGAGATATCGAGCCGCTTCCCGTTTGGTTTCTTTCGTCACCGGCGGCGCCTGCCCGCACGTGAGGCTGAGCTCTATGTGTTCCCAAGGGTCGAGCCCGTCGATCAGACGCTGGACACGCTCGGTCTTGAGGTCGGAAAGCTCTCGGCCGGCAAGCGCGGACTCGGTCAGGACCTGCTTGCTTTAAGAGATTACCAGCCGAACGACGACCTTCGGCATGTTGACTGGAAGGCAACAGCCCGTTCCCAAAGCTTGACCGTCCGCGAATACTCCGCCGACGACGACAAGCGTGTCATCGTCCTCTTTGACGACCGCATTCCGGACGACGGCACGCGGCCGAGCCTTAGGGAAAAGATCGAGGCCGAAAGTTCTGGCCACCCCGTCGCCGTTTCGGCCCGATTTGAACGCGGCGTCAGCCTCGCGGCGTCGATCCTGGCCCATTTTACTGACGAGCAGGCCGAGATCTGCCTTATCGTCGGCTCCGACGCTGGTGAATTCGGAGTCGGGAGCCGACATCTTTACGGATGCCTGCAGCGGCTCGCAGTCGCCGAACCTCAATATTCGCCCGAAACCGAACCAACTCCCGCAAATGAACGTATCCTCAACGAACCGGACGGCGTCTATCGTTTTGTCATAAGTGCGAAAGGCATTACGGAAAGGCCGTTCGAGCCGTCTCAAAAATTGGAATTCATTAGGTTTTAGGGTAAATTCTTGTCATATTTCGGCGTGGCGTGGTGTATCCATGTTGAAGGCATTTGGTCGATGCTGAGAATGAGCGAGAATGCTGCAAATTTTGTGGACATAATGTCCGAAACTACGGCGACTTCGCGGGCTACGGAAAAGATCAGTTTCGATGAGGCTTTCACGCTGTATCATCGTACGGTTTTCCGCACGGCTCGGTCGGTCGTACAGGACGGCGGTTTGGCAGAAGATGTCACGCAGGAGGTTTTTCTGCGGCTGCACAAGCACATCGCTTCGATCTCTGACGATGAAATGCTTCGGCCGTGGCTGATTCGCGTCGCGCTAAATGTTGCAAGGAATACGATCCGTGGAAACATCAGGGCAAACACACGGGAAGAGAATTACGTCAAAGAATCAGGTGAATTCTTTGAAAGGTCGGTCGAGATCGACTATGAGGAAGCGGCGGGCATAAGCGAGATCTACCGGGCGTTGAATAAGGTCAAAGAGCCGCTCAGAAGCTGCCTGGTGTTAAAGCAGCAAGGAATGTCGTATAAGGAGATCGCGAACAGCCTTGAGTTGAATGAGAGCAGCATCGGGACATACGTGGCGCGAGCAAGGGCCGAATTTGCGAGATTTTACGGTAAGATCGGAACGGAAACATTGAGATGAGCAATTGTTTGGACACAGGAACGATACAGGCCTTTTTGGACGGCGAATTGGTGCCGGCCGCGGCCAGCGGTGTATCGGCCCATATCGCGATGTGCGATGCGTGTGCCGGGCAGCTCGCCGCGGCTGAAGAGGAATCTTCGTTCGTTATTTCGGTACTTGAACGCGAGATTGATGCGCTCGTGCCGACACAGCGGTTGTGGTCGAAGATCAACGACTCGATCGCGGTCGAGAAGGCGACGACGCCTTTCTGGACAAAGGCGTGGAACACCTTGATTGCTTCGCTAGCAAATCCCGCAATTGCCGTTGCCGCTATCGCGGTGATCGCCTTGGGCGTTTCGTGGGTGGTGTTCGTCGATAGAACTCCGGTTGCGCCGCCGATCGACACTGCCAGATCCTCCGACCGTTCGACTCAGATCACAAATCTCTCAACTTTGAATCCGACACCGGTTGTCACGAGCGCGGAAAGTAAGTCTGGTGTTGCAGTTCTTCGGTCAAACGATCCGAAACCGGCTCCGGTGCGTGCTGAGAATATTGCTTATAGTGTTCCGATGACTTCGCGGGTCGATGCCGCGACATCTCGAGGCACACAGCCTGATCATATTCCCGGGGAACAGAGCTACATCAAAACCATCGCCAGCCTTGATCAAACAGTAAACGGGCAGAAGGACTCCGTAATGAAGCCGTCGGAGCGCATTTCATATGAGCGCGATATGGCAGTCGTCGACGACGCGATCGCGAAAATGAGAAAAGTGGTTCAGAAGAACCCGAAAAACGAATCCGCAAAGCAGGTGCTTTACACCTCCTATCAGAACAAGATCGATCTTCTGAATTCTGTTTCACAGAGGGAAGAGCTGGTGGCAAGCTTAAGCAGATGACGGCCGGCGAAGATCGAATGAAGCTCTTAAAAGTTACAACCCGTTTCCTCTTGACGATACTTGTGTGCATCGGCGCCGCGGTTCTTGCGTGCACAGCCCAACAGCCAAAGCCCACGATCCCGACGCCTCCGCCGACTGGCAAGGTCCCCGCGAAAGTTAAAGTGAAAGATAAGACGACGAAACCTCCAAAAGTTATGGGTCTTCCCCAGATCGAAATTGGAGACGGAGTAACGTCTGAACGGTCGATCACGGTCGATCCCAAAGTGAGCTTAACGTTGTGCATTACCGAGGGGACCGTGTCGGTAAACGGCTGGTCCCGCAATGAGGTGCGTGTTTTTGTCAAAGACGGCAGCAGGGTCGATTTCAAGGCGCTTCAAAAATCGCGCGACGGTAACCCGGTTTGGATTTCGCTGGTTGGGGTTAAAAAAGCACCGGGCGGAGCTACGGTAAATCCCGAATGTATCGCGGGGGACGAAATAGAGCTTGATGTTCCGGAAAACACCAGTCTGACCATGAAAGGCGGCGACACCACGACTCTTATAGATACCGTTAGAAGAGTGTCGGTCACTACCGCCGGCGGCAGTGTATCGGTTAGAAATGTTTCGCAGGGCGTCCGGGCAACGACCTACCAGGGTGACGTTGTGGTTTCGAATTCCAATGGCCCGATGGGACTGGAAACGACGTCCGGAAATATCGTTGCGGGCGGCATCTCACCAAGCGAGGTTGGCGACGCATTCAGGGCCAGGACCAACAGCGGAGCGATCTCGCTTCAAAAAATGGATTTCCGTTTTGCGGAGGTAAATTCCATCACCGGCTCGGTCCTATTTGCAGGAGAACTTCCAAGCGGCGGCTCTTTCAGTTTTGCGACAACGAACGGCGCTCTTCGTTTGGTCCTTCCGGATAAGACCTCCTGCCGTGTCGCGGTTACCTACGCATTTGGGAATTTCAGGTCAGACCTTCCGCTAAAGGTCGAAACTGAAAGTGTGAGCGCGGGTTCGGTGAAAAGAGTTGTCGGAACGATCGGAACGCCTGAAGGTGGCGATTGTTCTCTGCGTCTCTCGACCAATACCGGGGCAGTTTCCATCAGAAAACTACAGCATTAAAACTCGGACATTTTCCTGCCGGTCCTTTTTTCAAATTGGTCAGCCATCGATGGTATGGCGCCGTTCGTCTCATCACGGGTTAGACGCTCGACCCGCCACATCGGATAGAAGTAGTCGTCCATCGGCAGATGCGGCTCA
>DASXPW010000439.1:0-9669 GCA_036493385.1 Pyrinomonadaceae bacterium | reverse complement strand
GTCCGCTTAGGCGGACTCAAATCGGTGTAACACTAACATGCGTTTGATCGGGCTATTGATCCGGTGCGCTGGGGTCGGCGTGCGGCTTGGGGCGGTTGATGCAGCCGAGGTATCGCTTTGAGACGCGGGCGGAGCGGAGATCTAGTATCAGTACCTCATCGTCGTCGATGCGCGCGTCGGGAAATTCGACCGTGTCGGGCAGGTCGATGGCTTGCTCGGCCAGCAGGCGATATGCCCTGACCAGCCGGGCGCCGTGCGGCTTTGGCCCGAGCTTGAACGCATTTCTGTGGCCCGGGTTTGCCGCCCTGACACCGATGCGGTGGTTTATCCGATCATACAGCAGGAGCACCGCCTGCGGTCCGCCCAGCCGCCGATGGGCCGTGCGATTCATTACAATGTGGCCGCGGCGGCTCATTGATACACGCACGCCGGCGCCCCAGGCGTCTGTGTCGCCTTTTTGAATTTCATACCAATCGCCTTTCATATTTTCTTAAGCTCCCCTCCTTACGAAGGAGGGGTGGCATCCCGATGCTTTTTATCGGGATGACGGGGTGGTTCTCTCCTCCCCTCCAGCGTCAAACAAGAGTGTGGCACACATAAACATTTGTGTCAAGTATGAAACGTCCAAATTCTGCAAATAAAACTGAGAGAACCACCCCGCCCTTCGGGCACTCCTCCTAGAAACAGGAGGGGAGCTAGCAGAGGCGAGAGGATAGGCGGCATGTCGCTTGGTGCCGGACGCTCATGCCGTGAGAGCAGGGACGGGATCAGTCGGCACTGGTGAGCGGTCATACGAGGAGCCCGTTTGGTCATACGGATGGTGAATTTGGGGAACTAAAAGTATCATTGGCGATCATATATTTCCGGCGGCGACGGGACGGGTTGCAAAACGGCGGCGCTGGACTACAATGTATGCACCTTATTTCTTCCGGAGATATTTAATGACACGTTTTTTTGCCGCTTTGGGCATACTGTTTTGTATGGTTATGACAAGTTTTGCAACCGACATGAGCCGCGATATTGACACGGCCGCGCGGAAGGTTTTGCCGCAGGTCATTGAGTGGCGGCGGTTCATTCATCAAAATCCCGAGCTGTCGAACCGCGAGTTCAAGACGGCCAAGTTTGTCGAGGAACATCTTCGCTCGTTCGGAAATATCGAGGTCCGGACCGGTATAGCCAAAACCGGTGTCGTCGGCATTTTGAAGGGCGGCCTGCCGGGACCGACGATCGGGCTTCGCGCCGATATGGATGCTCTGCCTGTCACCGAACGTACGAATGTCCCATTCAAGTCGACCGTTAAGGCCGAGTACAACGGTCAGACGGTCGGCGTAATGCACGCCTGCGGACATGATTCACACGTGGCGATGCTGCTTGGGACGGCGGAAATTTTGTCGTCGATGAAGGACAAGATCAAGGGGACGGTCGTGTTTATCTTCCAACCCGCCGAAGAGGGAGCACCCGAGGGCGAAGAAGGCGGCGCCGCGCTGATGGTCAAAGAAGGCGTGATGGACAACCCGAAGATCGATGCCGTCTTCGGCATCCACATCAACGCACAGACGGAGATCGGCAAGATCGTCTACAAGACAGGCGGTTTTATGGCGGCCGCCGACTTTTTCTCGATCAAGGTCAAAGGAAAATCGACGCATGGCTCGCAGCCCTGGCGCGGCGTCGATCCGATCGCCGTCGCAACGCAGATCTATACGGGTCTGCAGATGATCGTCGCCCGCGAGTCAGAGCTGACCAAGGCACCGGTCGTCATCACGATCGGCAAGATAAACGGCGGCGTGCGCGAGAACATCATCCCAGAAGAGTTGACGATGGCGGGTACGATCCGAACGCTCGACTCGTCGATGCAGCAGGATGTACATGAAAAGATCAAATTGACTGCTCAGAAGATCGCCGAGAGCATGGGCGCGACGGCCGAGGTCACGATCGACACCAAAACGCTCGTCACCTACAACACGCCCGATCTGGTTAAGAAAATGCTGCCTTCGCTGCAAAAAGCGATCGGGGCCGAAAATGTCAGCGAGACCGAATGGACGACGGGCGCCGAAGATTTTTCCTATTACGGAACCAAGGCCCCGGCGTTTTTCTTCTTCGTAGGCGGCATGCCCGCCGGCAAAGATCCAAAGACAACGGCCGCTCATCACACGCCGGATTTCTATATCGACGACAGTCGCCTCGATGTCGGTATCAAGGCTTTTTGCAACATCGTGTTTGATTATCCAGGCGAGTAAGAGTTACGCATTGGCGAGTGACAAATAGTTACACCTAAGGCTGTGTCTCTTACGATTGGATATGCGCTTCGACGAACCAAAGGTTTTTGTCCGTCTCGCGCGAGATCTCGGTAAATAGATCGGCTGTGTCCTGGTCACCGAGACTTGCCGCCTCATCGATGTTGGCTCTGACGCGTCTGCCGAAATCGGCAAGGGCGCTCGAAAGAGCATCAACATGCGCGGTGCCATCGGTTATTTCCAGCGGATATTCGGCGAGTGACGACCTCTCGGCTGCCTGCCGAACGGTCCCGAATGCCGTCCCGCCTAACGTGGTTATCCTCTCGGCGATCAGATCGGTATGAGCCTCGGCGGCGGTTGCGACCTGATCGAACAGCTCGTGGAGGGCGATGAAATTCATTCCCTTCACATTCCAATGGGCCTGCTTGGCCTGAGATTTCAGATCAGTCGCGTCGGCGAGACTCTGATTCAATATTTCTGCCAATTTTTCTCTAGTTTCCGACGCCAGATCGATCTTCGTGTTATGCATAGTCGCTCCTTGTTAGATTTAGAATAATTCTAATTCTAAATACTGTCAAGTCACGATCACGCGGCACGAGGCTGGTCGCGCAGAAATAGCTGCAGTTCCTTTTCGTTAGGCAAGGACGTTCGGGCGCCGATGGCTCGGCATTTTAAGGCGGCAACCGCGTTTGCAGATCTTGCGGCGTCTTCTACGCTCGAGTCATTTAACAGGCCGTAGATCAGCCCGACGCGAAATGCGTCGCCGGCCCCGGTCGTGTCGCGACAGCCGCCCGGCACGGCGTAACCGGCTGACTCGATGAAAACGCCGTCCGCAAACAGCAGCGAGCCTCGTTCGCCGAGCGTAACGCCGCAGACCCTGCAGCCAAATCGTCGGGCCATCTCGGGCAACGCTTTCCGATGATCTTCGATGCCAAGCAGACGCGACGGAAACTCCGACGAGGCAATGAGCAGATCGACTTGCAGCAGCAGATCTTCGATACCGGCGAATTCCTTATCGACATCGATAGAAACTATCGTTCCGGACTGTCTTGCGGCCCGCGCCATTGCGAGAGCGGCGTCGGTATCATGAAGCGTGAGATGCAGAATAGCGGCGCGGGAAACGATGTCTGTTGGCGCGTCCTCGGCGGAAAACGCCAGGTCCTTGTCGCGTTTCCAGATCACCGTACGCTCGCCATTGCGCCTGTCGATGACAATGAATGCGGTTTGCGTTCTGGCGTCGTTAACGACTCGTGAATGCTCAACATCGACGCCCTCGTCGGACAACGATCCCAGCCCGAACGCCCCGGCCGGATCGTCGCCAAACGCGCCGACGTAAGCTGTCTTGAGCCCGAGCCGCTGAAGTCCGACCATCGTCGTCGCCACCTCGCCGCCCGCGGCCTGTACGTAATCGGTTAACTCGACCTTTGAGTTAAACGCCGGATACTCAGGCACCTCGATCAGAAAGTCGACGGCATTTGTGCCGAAACCTACGACGTCAAAGTCGCGGCTGCGATCGATGTCAAATGTGAAACGCATTGTATGACGCGTCAGAGATAATAAAAAGGGTCCCGAATATTTTCATAGCAATTCTTGCCAAAGCATTCGTCGTCAAGTTAGATTTGATAACATACGAATTTATTTCGATCGACTAAGACGTCCTGACTAAGTTATAGGATTTCCGGAGAAAAATAAAAATGCCGACCGCGACCTGCCCCGAGTGCTCCGAAGATGTTTATGTTGACGCTGATTCTGAACAAGGCCGCGTTGTGACCTGCGACGAATGCGGATCGAGCTTGGTGGTAGTTGGTTTGGATCCGATCGAATTGGATCTGAATGATGCGTCGGATGATGAGACTTCAGATGACTTTGACGATAACGATTACGAGGACGATCGTTATTAGCGCTCGCTAACGAGATGCGTCTGCCCACCGACAGCCCTATCGGTCAGATTGACGTGACCCAAGCATTTTGAATCTTCACATTGAACGCCGGGCCCGGTTCCCACGTTTCGCCCTTGTAAAACAGCCCTAAAATCAGAGAGACCGATTGGCACGCCCCTTGTAATGATCGCGCGTAGGGAGCGGTGCATACTGCCGAAGACGTTTGCCCGCCCGCGACTCACGATGAACGACATCGCCACAGCCAAACGACAACTTGCCGACAAGGCGTTTTGGACGCTAATGGCCGGCGCTTTCGCGTTTGTCACGGTGACGGCGGTCACACGATCGTTCGGATTTTCGGGGGCGCGGTTTATGTCGCTCGGCGTCGGGTCGGCGGTTGCGGTCCTCATATGCCGTCACAGACTGCAGATACCGCGAACAAAATTTCGGATATTACCAAAGGACATCTTCGCGCTCTGGGGCGTCATTTGGTTAGGCATCGGCGGCGGCGTGTTGATCGCAACGGTCGCATCGGCCGCAATGTGTATCGGAACACACAAGAGCCGGCGACGGGGCGTGTTTCAGATTGCGGCCGACGCCATCGCGACCTTTGCCTTCGCGGTTCTTTATTATCTGGCCACGAACTATCTGGCAGTCGGCAATGGAACCGTTGATTCGTTCGAAGCGGCGACCGGTATCAGCATCGCCGCGGCGATCATTTCGATGGCGGCGATCCATTTTGCGATCAGCCCTACTCTGGTTTACGCGGGGCGGCGCCTCAGCGGCGAGAACAATCTGCGACAGGTGGTCAAGGAGACATATTTTCTCACAGCGATATCTTATCTGATCACGATCGCCGCCACGCTCATTCTTCACTTTACCTTTCTCCGGTTCGGGCGCGATTTCGGGCTCGTTATCCTGACGGTAACGGTCATCGGCAGCATCGCGCACGCGGTCCACAAACAGCGTTTGTCGATCAAAACGCGTCAAATAACCGAAGCAAGCAGACTGCACCTGGCTACAGTTGAAGCGCTGGCGACTGCGATCGACGCACGGGACCAGATGGGTATCGGACATGTCAGGCGAACGCAGATCTATGCCGTCGGCATCGGCAAATATTTAGGTCTTTCCGATGACGAAATTGGTGCCTTGCGGACGAGTGCCCTTTTGCATGATATCGGAAAGCTGGCGGTGCCCGATCATATCCTTAATAAGATCGGTCCGCTAACGCAGGCCGAGATCGAGAAGACAAAGATACATGCGTCCGTCGGAGCGTCGATACTCGAAAAGGTAGGGTTCAACATACCGGTCGTACCAACCGTAAAATATCACCACGAAAACTGGGACGGCACAGGCTATCCCGAAGCTCTGAAAGCCGAGAACATCCCTCTGACGGCCCGTGTCCTTGCGGTTGCCGATGCGTATGACACGCTGAGGGGCGCTCGACCATACCGTCCGCCCGTATCAAGGAGCGAGGCATGCGCGCTTCTGGAGAGCGATGCCGGTTCAAAGTTTGATCCGCGGCTGGTTCGCGTATTTCTGGACAATCTTGGGCGATTTGAGGCCGAGATCACGCGGCAAGGATTGGGTTACAGCTTCAGCCGAATGGATGATCGCCTTGGAAATGTGCAGGACGGCGACAAGGCAAGCTACGTCCAACAGATCAAACTGGCCAATCGCGAGGCGTTCAGTCTTTACGAGCTTGCAAAGGAATTTTCGTCCTCATTGAGCCTCAGTGAGACCGCCGCGCTGTTTTCCGAAAAGCTTCGCGATTTTGTGCGATTCGACACATGCTCGATATACATTTTGGACAAACAAACATTAACCGCCCGCTCGATCCATGTAGCCGGAAAACACGGCGCGATCTTTAACGGTCATATTATTACTGTGGGCGACGGAGTGACGGGACGGGTGCTTGAGACCGGATCCGTGATACGGAATTCCGACCCGTGGCCGGACCTCAAGCTCTTGAAGTCAAGTGTCACGTCGGACTACCGATCGATGGTGTCGCTGCCGCTGCTTGTCGACGGCAATCTCATCGGCGCGTTCTCGCTCTACTCGACCGATCAGGTTGGATACAGCGACGAGCATTTGCGGCTGCTCGAGACGATCGCCCATATCGCCTCAGACGCATTTGTGAAATCGCTCAGACATGCCGAGGCCGAGATACACGCATTGACCGATCCGATGACGGGCTTGCCAAATGCTCGCAGCCTGCAGATGCAATTTGACCGCGAGGTATCGCGCGCGCATCGGGCCGCCAGCACCTTCCAGGTCCTGATGCTCGATCTGGACGGCTTCAAACTTGTCAATGATAGCTTTGGCCACAAAACGGGCGATAAGATGCTGATCGAAGTTAGCAAGACGATCCGAACGCAGCTTCGCGAATATGACTTTCTCGCTCGGTACGCGGGTGACGAGTTTGTTGCGTTGATCCCTGACACGAGCTCGGACGCTATTCGCGAACTGTGCGAGCGTATCGAAAACGCTGTCGGCTCGTTCACATTGAAGGTCGGTGACGGCGTCGCACAGGTCGGGGTGAGTATCGGGTCGGCAACATATCCGTATTCGGGACACAGCTTTGACGAGCTAGTTATCGCGGCCGACAAGGGAATGTATTCGGCCAAAGCCCGACGCAAACGCGCTGAGGCATTTTCATCGATGATACCCAAACCGGACCTCCCGTTCGATCTCGATATGCCGTATTTGCTCGACCTCGACGCGATCGACGCCATCGTGGACAGTGATGACATTCCGATCTATCCGACAGATCTTGTCCAGGTCGTTCAGGCAGAGCCCTAGAAAGCCTGCGAGAATCGGAAATGCAACTGCTGCTTTCGGAGTTGATAGACAGCATCCGGACCGACAGCCTGCGGAACAAGAAACCGCGGCGGATTGAGCAGCCAGCCGTAATCGACCCCAAACTCGCCTCCGATCGGCGTCTTGATCCTTAGACCGAGTCCGACCGTGTGGCTCCAAACGGCTCGGAGATTTGCTGTGAACGCATCGTTCGCCGGTGCATTGGGCGGATTGAAAAGGTCGCCGACGCGCCTGAAGACATTTCCGCCGTCATAAAACGGCACCGCTCTGACCGAATCGGAAAGTGGGATACGTCCCTCGATATTGACGACCGCCAGCGCATTCCCGCCGAACGGCACGGTGAATGGGTCGAGCGTCACGGCATCGCCGTTGCTCGCGTGAAAGACACCTTGCGGCAGGACAGCCACACGCGGACCGGCCTCCTCGAACGCGAAGCCGCGCAAGGTGTAGGCCCCGCCCGCAAAGAACCGCTCGCTGATCGGCAGGACGCCCTCGAGACCGGGAAACTGTGCGGATGAAAAACGATCTCCGCGAGCAAAGACGTTCGCGAGGCCGAGGATGCCGCGGGCCGCGATCGTCGCGTTTCGAAATCGCGGGAAACTGTAATAGTAGTTGTACGAAAGTTGGAATTTCTGAAATCCGATATTGGCGCCGAGTGCCGGCGCCGACATATTGTACTCGGCTGTCAAATAGTCGCCCCGGGTCGGGTCGGCCGCATCGTATCGGCACTTGTCACCCGGCTCGCCCCGCGCGATCGTTTCAAGTATCGAATATTTGATCGTGCATTTCTGACGCGTGTCACGCACGAAGGTCAGCCCGAAACCAGAGATGCGGATCCGCGAATCAGGAAGCAAGAGGTCCTTGATCAGCAGGCTGTCAATGTTCACAAGCCGGACATCCTCATAGCGATACCGCAAAAAGATCACGGCGCGTTGGCGGAGACTGATCGTGCGGTTGGTCTCGGCTGTGAATGTAAGGCGGTTGATCGTCGGGCTCCCAACCTGGTTGCCGAACTCGTCGATCGGGTTTCCGTTCTCGTCGACACGCTGGACGATGCCGAATGTGCCGCGGTCGAACGCCGACCGGAAAAATCGCGTCACGGTCGAGTCGCGTTGATACTCGGCCGTGATGGTGAGCGGCGCAAAACGCTTCTCACCGTCGCGCATAAAACGCGGGTCGATAAAATCGAACTGGACCAACTGCTGCCGCTGGCTCCAGCGGATACGGGCGCCGCCCTGCCATAAATTTCCAAGCAGGTTAAAGTGACGAATATCGAAAAACCCATTGGCGCCAAGGTCCGTAGAGTAACCGCCGCCGTATTGCATCAGCCGCGGGGCCTGTTCCTCGACCGCTACGATGACGTCGCTTAGACGCGTGCCATCAGTGCCCGCACCGGCCGGCTGAGGCTTGATGTCGACGCGGCTAAAAACGTCGGTCGAATACAGATTCTGCTCGCTTGTGTAAATGTCCGTCCGCTTCAACAGATCGTTCGGCCGGATCGTGACTGCTCTCAGGATCGCGGCGGGTTTCGTATCGACGTTACCGGTAACGAGTACGCGATCAACGACGACCTTCTTACCTTCGTTTTCGACCTTAAAGGTGAGCTTGACCGTTTTTTCCGGCGTCTCCGGAGGCTCGTCAGCAAAGGTTTCGGCGGTCGTCACACGTGCGTCGAAGTACCCTTCTTCGGAGTAGAACGTTGCGAGCTTTTGCTGAGCGACCCGAAGTCTGGCGCGAGAGTAATGTTGTCCGACGAGATCGCTGACCATGGTCCGCAGGCGTGCCGAGTCGATGGCCTTATTTCCGACGATCTCGACGTCGCTGACAACCGTCGGCCTGCCTTCGTCGACAACGAAAGTGATGATCAGATCGCTGCCGGCGGGCGTGACACCTTGATTAACGCGGACAAGCGCATCGCGATATCCAAGCTCGCTAAGCAACGACCGGATCGTCGCTGCGTCCTGATCGAGCAGACGCTGGCTGGTGAGACCATGTCCATAGCCGAAGACCGGAATGAAACCGAGAATATTCGATTCCTGAGACTCGAGGGCCGGCCGGATGTCCGCTATCGTGAATTGTGTCGTGCCCTGCAGTCGCATCTCGGACAGATTCAGGCGGCGATTGAGGTTCGCCTCATACACGACATCGACCTTTCGGTTTGTCAGCTCGGCGCTTCCCAAAGCAGAGCACAGAAATTCGGTGTTGTTGGTAACCGCGCTTGCCTCGTCCTCAGTGAATGGGGGCGTGACCGAACATTTTGGCGTCACGTCGGCAAAAAAGTATCCCTTTTCCTGGTAAAAATTTTCGAGTCGCCGCTCGCCCTCTACGATCGCCGAATAGTCGAGCGTCCCCTGGCTCAGGATCGGTATCAGCTTTTCCTGGCTCGACTTGCTCTTGATCGACTCTTTTCCGGCGTCGACTTTAACCGTGACCGTCGGCCCAACGCTGCCCTCGATGCCGATGTTGATGGCGTTCTTTTCGCCGTCATATACAACGCTCGGTTCCTCTAATTCCGGTGCAAGAAAATTCGCGTCGCGGAGGTCAGAGCGGACCTTCGCAACATCGGTATTGAGCCGGTCGCGTGAATATGGCTCGCCCGGCTGCAGCTTGAGATCGGAGCGGATCTTTGCGTTGTCGGCCCCCTTGATATTTATGTTCAGGGCCATAACCTTGGCCTGCGCATTAGGCTTGACGTGAAACACGACGCCGACGCCCGAGCCGCCCTGCACAGGCGT
>DASXPW010000438.1:0-2918 GCA_036493385.1 Pyrinomonadaceae bacterium | reverse complement strand
CGATAGTGATAAAGGGCCGCTGGATCACGTCCGTAACCGTTGCACTGAGACTCAATCCGCGATCAAAAATAAGATACGAGCTCAGATGCAGACAGCCGTAAAAGAACGCATACAGCCCGAGCATCCGTCGATATTTGATCGCCTCATTCCAGTTCAAAAGCTTGCGAAGCGGCGTGACCGCGAGTGTTATCAAAAGAAAAGTTAGCGTCAAAACGCCGGTCGTTCGAATGAAAAACTCGACCGGATTCGCGCCCAATTGCCCTCGAAAACCGTCATACGTGAGCAACGCCAGCGGAATGAGCGCATTTATAGAGATCAGGACCTTATTAAACTTAACGTCTGTCATTAGAAATATTTCTTTAGGTCCATCCCGTCATACAGGGCGGCCACGTGGTCGCCGTATCCGTTGAACACGACCGTGTCGCGAAGCCCAAGCTCGCCGATGCGACGCTCCTTTGCCTGCGACCACCGCGGATGCGGCACCGCCGGATTTACGTTCGAGTAAAAGCCGTATTCATCCGACGCGGCAATGTTCCACGTGGTCGGCGGCTCCTGATCGGTCAGCGTGATCTTCACGATCGACTTGATGCTCTTAAAGCCGTATTTCCACGGCACAACAAGCCTGATCGGCGCGCCGTCCTGTTTCGGCAGCTCCTTTCCATACAAACCGGTCGCGAGGATCGCCAGCGGGTGCAGCGCTTCGTCGAGCCGCAATCCCTCGACATAAGGAAAATCGATACCGGCGCGAAACGACGACAGCGATATTTTTGGATCGTAAGCCGTTTGAAACGCGACGTATTTTGCCGCGCCAAGTGGCTCGACCTGATCCAGCAGCTTCTTTAATGGAAACCCGACCCACGGTATGACCATCGACCAGGCCTCGACACAGCGGTGACGATAAATACGCTCTTCCTGATCGAATTTCAAAAGCTCTTCGATGCCAAATGTTCGCGGCCGCTGCACCATCCCGCCGACATCGACCGTCCATGGACGCGTGATCAGCTTTTGCGCGAGTCGAGCAGGCTCATCCTTGTTTGTGCCAAACTCGTAATAATTGTTGTAATTCGTAATGTCCTCAAACGAATTCGGCTTTTCATCGGTCGAAAAGCCTTTCGGCATCTCGATATTCGAAATGTCCTTTACCTCGACCGGCGGCAGCGGCGTGGGATTGAAATATCGGTACGCAAGGCCCGTCGCGATGCCCGTCCCCGCCAGCAGCCCGGCACGAATAAAGTTCCGGCGATTGAGGTAATCCCCTTCAGCGGTTATCTCGGATGGATTTATGTCGGTTTTCTTATTCACTGTCACTCACTCAACAGCGGGCGGTCAGATTGAACTATTCTATTAGATAAGACGCTGATTTTATTCCATCCGATTTCCAAAATCGGTCGAAAAGCATGCGAAATGTGTCGTTTCGCAACGTAAATTTCCAATGTTTAACCATTTTCAACAAACCTGTTTCTTTTTGTACGTCAATCGGTTATAATCCTGATGCGGGTCATCCCACCCTTCACTCGCCAACCCCGAATATGCTTACCAACGATCAGGTTCTTGGAAAAGGACGATATCGCATCATAAGCAGCCAAGCCCAGGACGAAAACGGCGGTTTATACGAAGCTTATGATACCGTCAGCAACGCCAACGTTGTTCTCCGCGAAAGCGGCGGCACCGGAAAGGTAATGACCGCGACTCAGCTTGACGAGCTAAAAGACGTTTTTGCCGGTGAGGCAAAGGCGTTGGCCGAGGTGCGTCATGAGTCGCTGCTGAGCGTTCAGGACTATTTTTCAGAGATCGACCGACACTATTTGGTCATGGAGCCGGTCGACGGTTCAGACCTGACCAGGTACTTTGACGTGGATGCCGACCAGCCTGCCGTTTCAGATGTCATCGCGTGGACAGACCAGCTTCTTGATGCGATCGAGTATCTTCATTCACTGCCAAAGCCGATCCTCCATCGCGATATTCGGCCCGCCAGTGTTCGGCTTACATCCAGTTTCAAGGTCAAGCTCTTAACGGCCGGCCTTGCTCCGGACGCCGACGTAATAATGGCCTCGGCCGGAAACCGGTTGGACGCCGCTGTCCTAAATTATCGCCCGCTCGAACAACTGTGGGGCGGTCTTGATCCGGCCTCGCAAAAGGTAATAGCCAACAGCTACGACGACTCGGCCCGCCGCGAGCTTTATAAGCCGCTCGATGCGCGCAGCGATATCTATTCGCTCGGTGCGACCCTCTATCATCTCTTATCGCGGACGGTCCCGAAAGACGCTCTTGAGCGTTCGATCGAGCTGCTCGACGGCAAAGCCGATCCGCTCGAACCATTGTCAAAGGTTGCTTCGTCGGTTTCCGAGGATGTCTCGGCATTGATCATGAAAGCGCTTGAACTCAGGCGCGAGGACCGATTTCAATCGGCTGTTGCCATGCGAGACGCCCTGGCGACGGCTCGCGGCGTAGCCAAGCCTGAAAGGGCCTCACCGCCCCGCGTCACACCCGAACCGATCGCTAAACCTGTACCACAAAAACCGTTTTCACCTGCGTCAAATTCCGAACCGAATCAGGCTAGAGCCGATCTTCAGCTTGTAAACCCGACGGACTTCAAGGCCGCAACGAACGTCGCCGATGAACCTCTTTTGCTGGAAGTCGAGCCGGTCCATACATCGGCCGCGCCAGCTGACTCGTTTGAATGGTCTGACCAGGAGCTTTACGTTTCGGAACCGCCGAGCCGGAAGGCAAAGCGGTCGATCCACGATTCGATCGATGTCGATTTTGGAATGAAGCCGGCGTCCGCTGGGAACTTCAAGTTCATTGCTGCAGGCGCCGGTGCCCTGATCGTCGTCGTTGCCATTCTTGGTTGGCTATTGATCGGTGGCTCATCGACGCCTCAACAGGCCGTCGAATCAAAGCCGCAGCCGGTCCAGTCG
>DASXPW010000437.1:0-3199 GCA_036493385.1 Pyrinomonadaceae bacterium | reverse complement strand
CGAAGAGCCGCGCGAGGTTTTCGATTTGATGGTCTTAATGCCCGGAATGCCGTTCATCGCCTCTTCCACCGGGCGGGTGACGGTCGCGAGCATCTGGTCGGCGGGAACGTCACCGTTGTCGAGAATGATGACTACACGAGGAAAATCGGTATTCGGAAATATCGCCGAGGGAAGCTGCCACGCGGCTAATATACCGGCCACACACAGTAACGCCACGACGGTCATGACCCCGCGGGACTGGCGATGGACCATTTCGGAAAGAGTCATTTCTCGTCTTCGTCGTCGCCCGCTTTTTCGGTGGCAACCTCGACTTTTGTGCCGTCGGGCAATGAGTAATTGCCTTCGGTCACGACTGTTTCGCCGCCACTGAGGCCCTCAACTATCTGTGTCTTGTCGCCTTGCTTGACGCCCACCTTTACTTTTGTTTCATGGGCGATCATGTCCTGACCGACGACCATTACCGTACCTTCGTCTGAGTTGGTCGCGTCGAGTGTCACGGCCGCGGACGGTACGACTATCGCATCGTCAAAGGGCTGACTCTCGACGACGAATTGTACTGCCCCATTCGCCGGCAATAAACCTTGCGGGTTGCCGAACCGCGCCCAAACTTCCACCGTCCGATTTTGCGGATCGCTGGACCGGCTGATAAGCGTGACGGAACCGGTCAGTTTCTCGTCGGGCGCCTCCATCGGATAGACGGTCACGGCATCGCCCACTTTAAGATCGTGAACAACGTTGTCCGCAAACGGCGCTTTTACGATCATCGTGCTGATATCGGCGATCGTTACGAGCTTCGCTCCGGCTTGCGCAAATTCTCCGTCGAATTGAAACTGATCCGTGACGATTCCCGATATAGGTGCCCGCACAGTTCCGCGTCTTACCTGCACTTCGATATTTGCGAGCTGGTCCTGGGCCTGCTTTATCTTTGCGACCCCGATCGATTGCGAGTTGGGATTAACGCCGGTCCGGTTGATCTCGGCATTTGAGAGTGCGAGCCGATACGCGTCGAGAGCGTTAGTATAGGCGAGCTGTGACGCTTCTAGGTCCTTTAGCGAGATGCCGCCTTTTTGGTAGAGCGTCTCACGCCGCTCGTATGTCGCACGTGTATTGTCGGACTCGGCCTTTGCGTCGTTGACCTCTTTCGTCGATTGCGCGGTAGCCTGCGGGATCTGGACCTTTTGAACGGTCTGGAGATTTAGCCTTGCCTCATCAAGCGCCGCCTGAGCCTGGTTTCGCTGAGCGACAAGATCCTCAGAGGACAAAACGGCTATCGGGTCGCCCTGTTTTACAAGCTTATTTTTAAGTTGCCCCATTTGCCGGATCTGAGCCGAGATGCTCGCGGCGACATCAGATCGCCGTACCGGCACAACGGTTCCTATCGCCGATACTTCCTTCGCTATCAAATCCTTCTCGGCTTTTGCAACTTTGACGCTAACTACGACATCTGTTTTCTTCTCCGCGTCGATCGCTGCGGCCCTTTGCCGCAAGACAATAAAAACCGCGAGCAGAATGACAAGCACCAAGACCATGGCGCCGACAATAAAGTAAATTGGGCGGCGTGCCCTCGCCTCGACTTCTTCCTCATCGGTCGGCTCGACCATTTCCGTTGAGGGAACGGCAGCGTCGTCGATGTCCTGTATATCGTCCTCAGCCATACTCTATTTTCCTGCGGCACGCGCCAGGCGGGCCTTGGCTGTCTGATAATCAAAAAGCGCCTGGTAAAACGCCGCGCGCTGCGTAACGAGAGTATTTTGCGCGTCGACCACCTCGGTCAACGGTGCTTCGCCGGCACGATACCGGGCTATCGAGGTGGTTACGCTGTTTTGCGCGTCGGCGATGCTTTGTCTGAGTAAATCGATCCGCTGTCTCGCCGCCAGCGCATGTTCGCGGGCCGAGTAAAAAGCCAGGATGAACTGCCGCTCTGCAAGCTGGCGGTTGGCGTCCGCGATCGACGAACGGATCTTTGCTTGTGCTATCCGCGAACGCGTCGCGCCCCAATCAAAGATCGGAATTGTAACCCCGACCGTAGCCTGCACACCCGAGTGATTCTTTACCGGCACGGGTGCCAATGAGTCCGTGATAAACCCGCTGCTGACCTGATAGATCACTTGCGGCAGCAGATCCGCCCTTGCGACGTGAACGTCAAGATCGGCGGCGCGTTTCTGTGCCTCGAACTGAGCAAACTCGGGCCGACTGCTGATCGTGGCCTCCGAAAAGCGCTCGATCTCGTCCGGCACGGGAAGCTGCGTCAGAAGGTCTTCGGCGGCGATCGTATCGGTGTAGGCGACACCGACCAGGATCTTCAACGCATCGGCCGCAATGGTCTCGTCGGTCCGCGCCTGCAGCAGCTCGTCGCGCCGCTGCTCGGTTTGCAGCCGAGCCCTGACAAGATCGATCGGAGCGATCTCGCCAGCCTCAAGCTGTAACCTTTGATTTTCTTCAAATTCCTGCGCCGATTGTTGATTGCTCTCGGCTCCGCGCCGCTTAACGGTCGCCAATGCCAGCGCATAATATGCGTCGACCACCGATTGCTGAAGCTCGCGTCGGGCCACTTCGCCGCCGGCGCGAGCGGCGTCTACAAGGGCAATATTTTTTTGAAGGATCGCTCTCAATTTGCCTGACGTATCGATCTCGCCTTCGGCGCTGAGCAATGCCTGATAAACCGTAACGGCATCGGCGCTGATGAATGAGGGCTCACGTGGCCGCGTATTCATCAACGACGGCGACGTATAAATAATACTGAGCGGAGCCGTGATCTTGGGCAGAAAGGCGGAGCGGGCCTGTTTTACGTCTTCCGCCGCGATCTGCGCTTCGAAGTTTGCTATTGTGACAGCCGTCGTTTGATTCAACGCACGGTCGATGGCGGTCTGCAGCGATATTGGCCGGGACTGATCGATCTGGCCCGACGTCGGTGACGAGGACATCGCTGCGGGCGTGACAGAGGCGACCGGAGCTGGAGGAGTTCCTGGCCTTTGAGGGAGGGCAAGAGTTTGAGCGGAACCAGCAAGCGCCAGCGCAAAGACAAAAACGGCGGCGCAGCAGCCTGCCAAAAGAAACTTAGCCAGTTTCAAACGACCACCTTGTAGATGCATCTGCCTAATAAAAGAATTTTAGCGGTTTTGGCGCGGCATTAACAATTCTTATTTCTCTTAATTGGCTACGTTTCTAAGCTTTAGCGATCTCAGACGGCGTTTGATCG
>DASXPW010000436.1:0-4250 GCA_036493385.1 Pyrinomonadaceae bacterium | reverse complement strand
CCGAATACGAGCACCGAGCAATGGACTCGATGACGCGGCATGTCGAGGCCATGCTCGAGTTTCAGCGTCGCGGCTCGGTAGTTTTCGATTACGGCAACAACCTTCGCCAGCGCGCCTTCGACAACGGCGTTCGCAACGCGTTCGATTATCCCGGCTTTGTCCCTGCGTACATCCGGCCGCTTTTTTGTGTGGGAAAAGGTCCTTTTAGATGGGTCGCGCTGTCTGGCGAAAAGGAAGACATCTACAAAACCGACGAAGCGATCATGAATCTCTTCCCTGACAACGACCATCTTGCGCGCTGGCTGATGCTGGCTCAAGAAAAGGTCGAGTTTCAGGGTTTGCCGGCGCGTATTTGCTGGCTTGGCTATGGCGAGAGAGCAAAGGCGGGATTAAAACTCAACGAAATGGTTGCCAGCGGTGAGCTAAAAGCGCCGATCGTCATTGGCCGCGATCATCTCGATTGCGGCTCGGTTGCTTCGCCAAACCGCGAGACAGAGGCGATGAAGGATGGGTCTGACGCTATCGCCGATTGGGTTTATCTAAATGCTCTCATCAACGCCGTCGGCGGTGCGACCTGGGTATCGGTCCACCAAGGCGGCGGTGTCGGAATCGGTTATTCTCTGCACGCCGGTCAGGTGATCGTCGCCGACGGCACACCCGAAGCCGCTAAAAGAATTGAAAGAGTGTTAACCACTGACCCGGGAACGGGTATCATCCGCCACGCTGACGCAGGATATGAAGAGGCGATCGAGTTTGCTGAAAAAAATAATGTGAAGTTGCCGATGAAAGCCTGATCTGATCGCCGAGCGGAAAAGCTATGCTTTTCCAGCAATGCTTTTATATCATTTCATCGCGACTACCGCGGTGCAGTAGGTAGATCGCGATCATAAACCGCTTAAGGCAACCCTTGGAAAGTTCAGACTCTCGCATATTGCCGAAGTCTTAGGCACGCGCCGCATTTACGTCATACGTTTTGCCCTGCATGGTGGTTGTTCCGGTCTTCAGTGGCTTTAATGGTAGGGACCAGCTCTCGGTCGTCGTTGAGTTAAGCCATTTGAAAGAGATCTTTCCAAGTTCAAACTCCCATTTGCCGGCGCCGTTCTCATTGTTGAAAGGATCTCGCCATGTCACGTTTCCGTCGGCATTGAACGTATAGGTCCAGGTCCAACGATCGACTTTCACTTGCCACGTGCCCACCGGGCTCGCGTCCGGGCTGGAACTCTTAGGAATGGTAGAAACATTAACGCCGGCAAGAGTACCCGCGGTAAATTGCGAGTTGATGGAAGTTAGGCGGGTAACTACGGCACTGTAAAAACCCGTCTCGTCCTTCTGAGGCGAGGCGGCGAGTATTTCTGATTCGGTCTTTCCAAGTCCCTTGAGACTATTAGTCATCCAGTCGATATGGATGTGCGTAAAATGTTTACGGTCGCCGCCGTAATGCCGGTAGTACTCAGGCTCCCAGAAGAGCCTATCCTGGAGGATCATCTCGGTCCACCTCATATCCGCCTTAAGATCGATGAAGGCCTTAACGATGTTTTCAGCAAGAGCCTTTTCCATCCTAAAGTCCAGCGACTTGTCTCTCGACATCGTTGGATCCGAGAAAAGAATAAGGTCCAGACAGACTCCCATTTGGTGACGAGGATTCCCGGGGATCTGCAATCGATCAGGTCGCGTTCCGTTCCATTCTAAATATTTGCCCGCTAGAAACGGGATCGCTGTTCTCACAGCTAGATCGAGGGTCTTTACCGCCGGACAAGCGCTAGCCATAAATAATTCCTCCAGTTATGTTTGCCAGTCATTATAGGGCGAAAACCGGAAGATAGGTAACGCGATCTTCAAAATCAAACAAGCAAGGCACAAGTGCCTCAGTCTACCTGCACCAAAATTGTGTCAAGCGATCCTGTTATTGCATCGGGTTGCGCCACAGGGCCAGCGCCATAGCATCCAGTGGATGCGTCAAGGTCGGCGCCGGGCCATCGGACAAACGGTCAGGGGTTTCGTTCCCCAGGAGCGACTTTCGAGGCATCGGGGGAAGCAATAGTCACTAATGGGGAACAACTCCGCAAAAGAGTTACGCCGATCCCGCGTCCACTCGTCGACTCGTTATTCTCGGTACCCCGAGGACCTGTTCGCGACGTGTTTCGGCTTCGAGTTGTATGACGCGAGCGGCGAGCAGGTTATTAAGCGAGATCGACCCGACAATATGACGCGGGTCATTGCGATTCACGACGGGAAATCGCGTGAGTCCCGTTGCCGCCATCGTTTCAACCACTAGTCGCAATGGCTCGTCCTCATAAACGATCTTTGGCTGAAATCGCGTGATGTCGGAGAGGTGCCGGTCAGTTGTTGTCTTCCTTTCTTCCTGGATCGCGCGTCTGAGGTCGCGACGCGTCACGACTCCGACGAGACAATCTTCGTCATCTACGACTGGGTACATATGCTGGACCCGCTGGCCCAGATCGGTCGGAATGAGCTTTGCCAGCTCATCGATCGTTAGCGATGCAGGAAGCGCGATGATATCGGTCCGCATCACTTCTCGCGCAAACGTTATTTCAAGCGGGTCGATCGAGTATTCGCGGCTCATGTGAAAACCCCGGCGCGAGATCTTTTCGGTCAATATCGAACGCCCGAGGGTCAACACGGTAAAGCCGTGCGCGATCGTCACAGCGACGAGCAGCGGCAGGAACATATTGATGTCATGCGTCAATTCGAACGCAAAGACAATGCCCGTCAGAGGCGAGCGCATTGTCCCGCCGAGGATGGCACCCATGCTGACGAGCGGCCAGAATCCGGCCCCTTCAGCAGGAAGAAACAGGGCGTCGAGGCCCCCTAGAGCGGCGCCCATCATCAGCAGCGGCGCCAGAACGCCGCCCGAAGTTCCCGATCCGAGCGAGATCGCCCAGATCGCGGATTTGACTATCAGGACGCCGACGATCATCTTGATCGCAACATTTCCCTGTAGCAAAACACCGATAGTGTCATAGCCGACTCCGAGCGCCTGAGGAAAGATCAGGCCGCCGATGCCAATGGCAAGGCCGCCGATCGCCGGCCACCACATCCAATGGACAGGCAGTTTTGCAAACAGATCTTCCGAGGCGTAAACCGCACGGGTCAGCAGCATCGAGAGGATCCCGGCCAGAAGACCGGCCACGACACAAGCCAGAAGCGCTTCGAGACCGATCGAGGAAGGATGTTCCGGCACCGGAAACAATGGCCCCGGGTCGAGCAAAAATTTCCGCGCGGCCGCCGCGGCGGCGCTGGCAAGAGCGACCGGGATCAAGCTTCGAGGTTTCCATTCAAATAAGAGCAATTCAACGGCGAGCAGAACCGCCGCGACCGGTGCGGCAAATGTCGCCGACATTCCGGCAGCGGCACCTGCTACGAGCAGCGTCTTCCGCTCGTTATTGGTCAGATGAAAAAATTGCGCGATCATCGAGCCGAACGCGCCGCCGGTCATGATGATCGGACCTTCAGCGCCGAACGGTCCACCAGAACCGATCGAGATCGCGGACGAGACAGGTTTTAGCAGCGCGATTTTTGGCTGCACGCGACTGCCGCCGAGCAAGATGGCCTCGATCGCCTCCGGAATCCCGTGACCGCGAATGCGTTCGGAGCCGTATCTGGCCATCAATCCGACGATCAAACCGCCGATGACCGGAATGATGATGATGAATATGCCCAGATGATTGCCCGCCGGAGATGCAGTTTCAAAACTCAGGCGTCCGAAAAAGAAAATGTTGGTAAAGAAGGCGATCAGTCGGAGCAGAGCAAAGGCGATAAACGCCGCCACGATACCGATGCCGACCGCGAGCAGTGATATTCGTAAGACTCGTCGCGATGTCGTAAAGTCGCCCAGCTCATCGTGATTTGTATTTTCGAATTTGTTAAGAAGTTTAAATGCGCCGGATAATATTCCCATTTGATTAATGTCAAACCTAAAGAATATCAGCTTGTGTTTTGAATTTCAGGTGCAGGCCGGTTTAACTTTTTGTGAGGGTTAGCGCTATGAGGAAATTCAGAATCTTCTTATTTTCAGCCTTTCTCTTCGTTCTTGCTGCATGCATTTTTTCTCAAACAAATCCAACGATAACGGATGGTGACTTTTTAGTTAAGGCTTTCAAATTCGAAAGCGGTGAGACTCTGCCGGAGTTGAAGCTCCACTACGTCACACTCGGACAGCCGCGCAAAGACGCAAATGGAAGGATCAAGAATGCAGTCTTGATTCTTCACGGCACGGGCGGTTCGCATAC
>DASXPW010000435.1:0-2157 GCA_036493385.1 Pyrinomonadaceae bacterium | reverse complement strand
CGCCTCGACGAAGCCGCCGCTGCGCGCAAGCCTGTCCTACGATGGAAGTCTGGTATGGAAACTTTTACCAAAACAGCGTAGCATTGGCACTATGAACACCGAGCCTGAAAAGGTAAGCATTCCCAGGTTTCTAAACATTTTCAAGAGATTTTCGGCTGCCGACAAAATGAAGATCGCCGACGAAATTGATCGTGAGACATTCGAGGCCCGGTGGATCGCCCTCGATGCGGAACTGCCGGATATAGCAATACCTGAGGACGAAATAATGAACGAAATTCGCGCAGTGCGTTATGCCGAAAAAGAGGACCGTTAATGTAATTCTCGACACAAACTGGTATATCAGCGTCGATCAATCGACAGTCAAGACGGACGCTATACGATTTACTGACACATCCTAATGTCCAAATAATCTTTGCAAAAGAGATACTGCGCGAATATGACGACGTTATCAGTCGTCAAAGATTTCAAAGCATCATTTCGAAAGCGCAGGAGTTGCGATTTATTAATCTTGTCCTACCGCGATTAAAAGAGGTTTCGATCGTTGGATCGATAGACCTGAGTCGGGACTCGAAAGATAATTATCTTCTGGCTCTGGCTCGAGAATCGCACGCGGATTATCTAGTAACCGGGGACAGGGATCTGCTCGTCTTGGAAAATGTTGGCAGCACAAAAATAGTCGGAATGTCGATTTTTTTGCGTGTGCTCGACAGGATCTGACCGAGCGTGGATCTCATCTCGAACAACAATACGACAAGATCGAAATCCTGAGAAAGCCAGCCTGAGATATCGCGGTTGGAAGTCCATTACCATTAAGCCAACACCGTCGTGTACAACATATGATCAAGGTCGAACATCTTGTAAAGCAATTCGGCGAGTTTACCGCCGTTGACGATATTTCGTTCAACGTCGCGGCGGGAGAGATATTCGCCTTTCTCGGGCCAAACGGCGCGGGCAAGACAACGACGATCAAGATGCTGACGACGCTGCTCAAGCCCACGAGTGGAGCGATCGAGATCGATGGTCTCGATGCGGCAAAACAGTCCAACGAGACGCGAAAGCGGTTCGGCATTGTGTTTCAAGATCCGAGTCTTGATCAGGAATTGACCGCGGCCGAAAATATGGACCTGCACGGCGTGCTTTATCATGTCCCGCGAAAGGTTCGTCATGAACGTACGCAGATGCTGCTTGAGCTTTTCGAGCTTTGGGACCGGCGAGATGACTACGTTAAAACTTTCTCGGGGGGCATGAAACGAAGACTTGAGATAGCCCGCGGGTTTCTGCATACGCCCAAAATTCTGTTTCTCGATGAGCCAACGCTTGGCCTCGATCCGCAAAGCCGAAATCAGCTTTGGACACACGTCAAGAACCTCAACAAGACCGAAGGCGTCACTGTTTTTCTCACCACGCATTACATGGATGAAGCCGAACGCGTTGCCGACCGCATCGCCATCATCGACCACGGCAAAGTTGTCGCACAAGGCTCACCCGACGAGCTCAAACAGCAAACTTCGACAGAGTCGCTGGAGGGCGCCTATTTGGCATTGACCGGTTCGTCGATTCGCGATGAGCGGGCCGACGCGTCCGATCAGATGCGGCAAATGGCCCGAATGTGGAGAAAATGAACGGAACGCGGACGCCCTCGTCCGCACGAACAATATGAACGCAATCTACATACTCTGGCTTCGCGAACTAAAGCGCTACATGCGTTCGCGGGCGATGATCGTCGCCTCGCTCGGCCAGCCGCTGTTGTATTTGCTGGTGCTTGGCTTTGGACTCGGACCCGTTTTCCAGCGTGCGGGAAACGGCAGCTATATCCAGTTTGTCGCGCCCGGAGTGATCGGAATGTCAGTGTTATTCACTTCCGTCTTTTCGGGCATCGGATTGCTGTGGGACCGCCAGTTCGGCTTTCTCAAAGAGACGCTGGTCGCCCCCGTGCCCCGCCTGCAGATCATGATCGGCCGCACTCTCGGCGGCGCAACCATTGCAATCATCCAGGGCCTTCTGGTTGTCGCCATCTGCTTCCTCGCCGGCTTCCGCCCTGTCAATCTCGCACTGGCGCCGCTCGCCCTTGTCTACATGGTGCTTATCGCCATCGTCTTCGCAGCGCTCGGCGTCGCCATCGGCTCAAGCCTCCAGGACATGCAGGGATTTCAGCTC
>DASXPW010000434.1:0-2311 GCA_036493385.1 Pyrinomonadaceae bacterium | reverse complement strand
CGCGGCGATGAAGGGTGTCATCCTCGGCATCAACCGCAAGGCCGTGATCGTCGACATCACGCATAAGATAGTGCCGCAGGCCATCGCGTCGGCGGCCTTTGTTTTGCGGGCTTGTTATCGTGAATTTCCGCCTGCGACGGTGTTTTGCTGCGTTGTCGATCCGGGTGTCGGCTCCGAGCGTCGTGCGATTATCGTCTCGACAAACGGGCAGTTTTTTGTCGGGCCCGATAATGGTCTGTTTAGCTTTTTATACGAGAAAAGCTGCGAAATTACCTCTATTGAAAACGACCGATATTTTCGAAAGCCCGTCAGCTCGACGTTTCACGGCCGCGATATTTTCGCGCCGGTTGCGGCGCATCTGTCGCTCGGTGTGCCGCCGAATGAATTTGGTCCGCAGGTCACTGATCCGGTTCGGCTTATTGATCAAAAGGCAAAGCGAGTCGACGAGACTACTCTCAAAGGCGCCGTCGTTCACATTGACCATTTCGGCAACATCGTCACGAACGTCACGGCAGACGCGGCCGGTGGCGAGTTTGAAATAGAGGTGGCCGGACGAACCACCACAGAGCTTCGCGAGCAATATGCAGGAGCTCTACCCGGTCAGCCGTTTGCGATCGCCGGCAGCTCGGGCCTGATCGAGATCTCGATTAATGGCGGCTCGGCGGCCGAAATGCTGCAGATGGCGGTCGGGGCAGCGGTCATCGTCCGCCTGAGGTAAATTACAAATACCTTCAAACTCGGTCAGCCGGTAAACCGCTTCACCGGCCTGCCAAAGACGGCGAGGCAAACAGCAATGATAGCTGCCCAGGCAGACCACTTACCCGCTAGGCGCGTCATCCAAATTCAAAGAGGCCTCGCTTGATTAGCGCCCGACGCGGTGGCTAAAATAGAAATAGGCTAGGAAATTCAACAAATTACGAGATCAAACCATGAGTAACGGAAAAGAATCAGCCGGAGCCGCCGCCGCAGGGCTTCGAGGTGTGGTTGCGGCACAAAGCTCGATCGGCGATGTGAACGGCGAGCAGGGAATCCTGATCTATCAAGGCTACAACATTCACGACCTGGCAGAGCATTCGACATTTGAAGAGGTCGTTTTTTTGCTCTGGAATGGCCGTTTGCCAAAGGCCGACGAGCTTGCCGAGCTGAAAGAGCGCCTCCGCCGAAACTACGAGGTGCCCGCCGAGATCATCGCGGCGATGAAGACCTTTCCAAAGGACGCCGAACCGATGGATGTGCTTCGGACGGCCGTCTCGTCGCTCGACTTTTACGATCAGAACGGTCACGGCACGGACCGCGAACACGCAGTAAAAGCGGCTGTGCGCATCACCGGACAGATCGGCACGATCGCCGCTGCGTGGGACCGCATCCGCAACGGCAAAGACCCGATCGCACCGGATAAAAACCTCAGCATTGCCGAGAATTTCTTTTATATGCTTCGCGGCGAGCGGGCCGACCAGGACGAAGAGCATATCTTCGACGTTTGCCTGATCCTGCACGCCGATCATGAGTTGAACGCGTCGACATTTACGACCCGCGTCGTTGCCGGCACTCTGGCAGGCATGTATGGAGCCGTTACGGCCGGTATCGCCGCCCTTGCAGGCCCGCTTCACGGCGGGGCCAACACTAATGTGATGAAGATGCTGCTCGAGATCGGGGACCCCGACAAGGTCGATGGTTGGCTCGATCAGGCACTGGCCGAAAAGCGAAAGATCATGGGCATCGGCCACGCCGTCTACAAGACAGAGGACCCGCGTGCGACGTGGCTCCGCCGCTATTCGAAACACATGGGCGAGAAAAAGGGCGAGATGAAATGGTACGACATGTCCCAGCGGATCGAGCAGCTCATGCACGAGAAAAAGGGAATGTTCCCGAACGTCGATTTTTACTCGGCGTCGACCTATTACCTGATGGGAATCCCGCTCGATCTCTATACGCCGATCTTTGCGATGAGCCGTATTTCGGGCTGGACCGGCCACATTCTCGAACAGTACGCCAACAACAAGCTCATCCGCCCGCGTGCCGAATACATCGGCCCGCGCGATCTGAAATACGTGCCGATCGATGAACGGTAGGCGGTTAGCAATAAGCGATAAGCGGTAAGCAATAAGAGTAGAAAGCCCCGAGCGATCGGGGCTTTTTCATTGCTCCTCAGAAAGTCTCGGGAGCCGCCGGACGCTTCCCCTGCTGGGGAATTTCGTATGACCAAAAGGGCTGTTCGTATGACCGCTGCCTGACCCAATAGACATACGGCATCACACCTTGAAGCGACCATGATGACCGAGGTCGATCACCCGGCCCATCAGCTAAGCCA
>DASXPW010000433.1:0-5106 GCA_036493385.1 Pyrinomonadaceae bacterium | reverse complement strand
CCGCTGCTCGGCTCTGATCGACACGCCCGACCTCAACGGAGCGATCACGCTCAATAGCGAGGCCACCGAATTCGAGCTCTTTTCAACCGACGCTGTCGTTGAGTTTTCGGCTCTCGAAGTGACATACGGGTTCGAGGAGTTGTTCGAGCGAGCTAACGAAATTCCGACACGGTTTGCGATCGACGGCGGAACGGCCAAAGTCGACGACGGCAGCATGATGATCAAATCGGCCGACGACGGTCAGGTCTCGGCTGTCTTCAACGTGCCGTACAAAAATTTTGAGTTGACCGCCAATCTGATCGGATCCGCCGACGGCTACGGGCTTTTTTTTATCGATGACGATGGTCAAGTAGCCGCATTTCTCACGGTTTATTCTGACGAACGGCGTATCGTTTTCTTCAGTGCCGGCGAGACGGTGACGGTCGATCTGCCTGAGGGGTTTGAATCGGAAGAGTTTCGGCAATATCAGGTCGTGTTCCTGAATGGCCGAGCTATCGCGGGACTTGAGGGCGTCGAGCTTGCGGAGCTGGCTGCTGCTGCTGACGTCACTCGCGTTGCGGTCTATGCCGAGGCCGAGGCGACGGTCGATATGATCAGGTTGACCGCTATTTGAAATCAGCTTGTAAAATTCATTGCATCCCGATTCGACGAGCGGGCCGTCAAATATTTTTAGAGAACGCCAATAAGATTGGCTCTCGCGGTTGAAAATTAACGAGCATGAAACTAACATCTTAAATTCAGAGCGGTCCCAGTCGCGCGGTACCGCGACGAGCTAGCCAAACTTTCCCAGACAGAATTAAACTTTTGAAAGATCAGGTCCCGAGAAAAAACGGTGCCGGCGAATTTATTTGGGCCGCCGGAATAGAAAACACGTTCGTGCCACAGGTGCGCAATGGCGGGCGTCCGCTCGACGAGTTCGAGCTGATAGGTCACTACAAACACTGGCGCGAAGACCTCTCCCTCGGCAGCGAACTCGGTCTTCAGGCGATGCGCTGGGGTGCGCCGTGGTACAAGCTCGAACCCGAACCCGGCAAGTTTGACTGGCGCTGGACCGATAAGGTGCTGCCTTTCATTGTCGAGGAGCTAAAGATAAATCCGATCATCGACCTGATGCATTACGGCACGCCGTTCTGGCTGGAAAGGGAGTTTGCCAACCGGAAATATCCCGAGATGGTTGAGCGCTACACCGCGGCATTCGTCGAGCGGTACAAGGGCCTCGTATCGTGGTACACGCCGCTGAACGAGCCGATCATCAATTCGCTAATGTGTGGCCTGCGCGGGTTGTGGCCGCCTTACTTAAAAGGCGATCGTGGCTACATCAAGATAATGTTGCAGCTTGCCCGGGGCATCATCAAAACCTCGAATGCGATACGGCAGATCCAGCCCGATTCGACGTTGGTTTTTGTCGAGGCTACGGGCATGACGCGGACCGCCCGCAAGGACCTCGCCATTCTCGCTCGCGAAGAGCAGCATCGCGGCTTTCTGGCCTATGACCTCATTACGGGACGGCTCGCCGACGAACATATTTTATTCTCGTGGCTTGTCCGCAACGGCGTGTCACCCGACGATCTGGATGAGCTCCGTCGCAACAAGATCGATCTCGACGTGATCGGGATGAATTTCTATCCGCAGTGGTCCACCAAGCTGCTCTACATCGACAAACGCGGCAAACTTGCCTTTCAGGAAACCGAGCCCGAGGGACACGGATTTAAGGACATGATCCGTGACTATTATGACCGCTATCATGTTCCGATAATGATCACCGAGACGAGCGCCGTCGGCAGTGACGAGATCCGCGAACGATGGCTCGAGTCGAGCGTCTCGATGATAAAAGACCTGCGACAGAACGGCGTCCCTGTCATCGGCTATACGTGGTTTCCGTTGTTTACGATGGTCGATTGGCGATATCGATTTTCTAATGAGCCTCTCGAGAATTTTTATCTTGAGCTGGGCCTCTATCGGCTCAATCGTGAAAAACGAGGGAAGCGTTGGCTTGAAACTCCGTTGGTGCCAAAATTGAAGGACTACATTGCAAACTCGGCTGCCGCCGTCGGCGAGCTAAGGCAGTCTCAGCCGATCTCGGAAGCTCCGCCCGCTGCCTGAAAATTATAAATCTCGGGCTCCTTTCCAAATTTCGCCTGATACTTTTCTCGGATCTCGTTCTCGAACTTTTCGACCGCCTGACGCCTTATCAGATTTACCGTGCAGCCGCCAAAACCGCCGCCGGTCATCCGCGCTCCATACACACCGTCGACCCCTTTTGCGATCTCGACCAGCTCGTCAAGCTCGACGCTGCTCACCTCGTAATCGTCCCGCAAGCTGCGGTGCGACTCGAACATCAGCCGCCCGGCGTCCGCAATTTCATGACGCTTGAAAAATTCCGCGGCGGCCAGCGTGCGGTCGTTTTCCGTTATCACGTGCCGGCAACGGCGATAAACGATCTCCGGCATATCGCTCTTAAATTGTTCAAGCTGATCGATCGTCAGGTCTCGCAGGGCTTTGATGGCCGGAATGTGTCGGCTCAAGATCCGCACGCCCTCCTCGCACTCTTCGCGACGCTTGTTGTACTCGCTCGACGCAAGGGAGTGTTTTACATTTGTGTCGCAAACGACGGTTGCGACCTCGGGCGTCTCGAACGGGATCTGGTCGCGCTCAAGCGAGCGGCAATCAAGCAGCATCGCGTTTCCGCGCGTGCAAAACGACGACGCGAATTGGTCCATGATGCCCGAGCGGATGCCGGCGTATTCGTGTTCGGCTCTTTGGGCGGCAAAGGCAAGCTGCTCGCGGTCGATCTCGATCCCTGACAGACGCAGCAACGCGAATCCGATCGACGTTTCGAGCGCCGCCGAGGACGAAAGCCCCGAGCCAATGGGCACGTCGGACGAGATCAGGATATCCGCCCCCGAGATCTTGCCGAATTTTTCTTCAACGCAACGTGCCGTGCCCTCGACATAGTCGACCCAGCTCTTACGCTTCTTTTGCGGCGTCGCATCCAAGTCGACAGTCGCGTTTTCGTTCAGATCGGCGGCGACAGCCGCGATCTTGCGATCGTCTCGACGCCGTCCAGCAACAACCGTATCCCGATCTATTGCGAACGGCATCACAAAGCCATCGTTATAATCGGTGTGTTCGCCGATCAGATTTACCCGCCCGGGAGCGCGAAACAACCGCGGCGGCGCGCCGAACCGGTTTCTGAATTCTTCGATGAGCCGATCAAGATCCATGCGGAATAACTGATAGCTGATAGCTGAAAACTGATAGCTATCTCTTACTTTTCACGTTTTCCTTATTTCGGAGAGTTTTGCTCGTCTAAATAATGGACCTCGCTCATGCCGCGCAGTCTTTCGGCGGCAGACTCGGCGGTGATGTCGCGCTGCGGGCTACCGAGCATTTCAAATCCGACCAGGAACTTTCTCACCGTCGCCGACCGCAGCAGCGGCGGATAAAAATGCGCATGAAAATGCATGAACGGGTAATCGCCTCCGTCGGGCGGCCGTTGATGAAAGCCCATCGAATAGGGAAACGGCGCGTGAAAAACGTTGTCGTACCGCGTCGTGATCCGATGAAGGGCGTCGGCCAAACCGTCACGCTCCGCATCGTCAAGCTCGTCCATCGCGACACGATGCTGTTTCGAAACGACCATTACCTCAAACGGCCAGACGGCCCAAAACGGCGCCAGCACAATGAAAGAATCATTCTCAAAAACGATCCGCTCCTTTTGCTCCTGCTCAAGCTTGAGATAGTCGCAGAGAAGGCATCTGCCGTGTGTTTCCTGATATTCGCGCTGCGCGTTAATTTCCTTGGCCGGCTCGTTCGGAATGTGTTCGGTCGACCAGATCTGGCAATGTGGATGCGCGTTGCTCGCGCCCATCATCTCGCCGCGATTTTCGAATATCTGAACGTGACTGATAATGTCCTTGCGCCCGAGATCGAGATATTGCTCGACCCAGGTATCGACGACCGTTCGGATGTCATCGGTCTTCATTCGGGCGAGCGTCAGGCTGTGATCGGGCGAGAAGCAGACGACGCGACAAATGCCCCGCTCGGTTTCCGCGATCAGCAGGCTGTCTTCATTCATCCCGCGCTGCGGAATATTGGGAAGCAGCGCGGCAAAGTCGTTATCAAAAACGAATGTCGATTTGTAATCAGGGTTACGTTTCCCGCCGGCACGCTCATTCGTCGGGCAGAGGTAGCATTTTGGGTCGTATTTCGGACCGATCTCTCGATTGGGCGTTTCCTGCTGGCCCTGCCATGGCCTGTCTGTGCGGTGCGGAGAGACCAGCAGCCATTCGCGGGTCAGCGGATTGAACCGTCGATGTGAATATTTCCCTAGATCGAACACTTTATTTCAATATAACATCTTGCCCAGTTTTGTCGGATCAATTTAAGTTTCGATGTTACATCGATCAGATTTGATGAAACGATCGGACCACGCGGCCCTCTTCCGAAGCCTTGAAACCCGTGTCCGCGACTCTTTAAACTAGTAATATGTCTTTCGGAAGTTTTTTGATGGGTGGGTTCGAGTGTTCGACGCACCGCGATAAGACCGGGCGCCGTCTCGACCTCATCGCAGCGACCCGCCATGATGAGTTTGCCGAGGAGGACTACGCGCGGCTGATGGAGCTTGAACTGCACGGATGTCGCGATGGTGTCCGCTGGCACCTGATCGAGCCCGAACCGCTTAAGTACGACTTCGGCAGCCTGAAAAATCAGATCCTCGCCGCAAAAAGCACGGGAATACAGGTAACTTGGGATTACTTTCACTACGGTTATCCCGACGACCTCGATATTTTTAGCGAAGCGTTCATTGAGCGCTTTGTCGCGTTCAGCCGGGCCTTGACCGAGTACCTAACATCGGAGTTACCCGCCCCGCTCCTTGTCTGCCCGGTCAATGAGATCTCGTTCTTTTCCTGGGCCGCCGCGCATGTCGGCACGTTTTATCCCGGCGTGCGGCGACGCGGCCCGGAGTTGAAGCGACAGCTCGTCCGGGCCGGCATCGCCTCCTCGCGTGCCATCAAGTCGATGGTGCCCGACGCGACCATTCTGTTCACTGACCCGGCGATCCACGTCGTAACGAAGGACCCTACGCCGTCAAAACTTCGCGCG
>DASXPW010000432.1:0-3513 GCA_036493385.1 Pyrinomonadaceae bacterium | reverse complement strand
CGTTCAGGGACTGGCGGCGTGATGTCGCTTTTTTGAGGGAGCAGCGCGATCGGCTTGAGTTTCAATTGCGGCAAAAACGGGTTGATGAGCACGCTCGCCACAAAAAATGCTATCAGGACAGTAACAACACCAGCCGTGCCGAGGCCGAGGACATTAATGTATCGGCGCCGGCGGCCGCGGTCATCAAAAAATACAGGCTTTTGCCCGTTGACTTGCTTTTCTACCACTGTGGTTACTGAGGTGACGAATCCCTAAAGCCAAACATCACTATACGCTTTCAGGTCACAAAACTCGACGCGAAGCAAGCTAGTGAAAGCCAAACAACGCGGCCAGTTTGATGATTGTCACGCCGCTCAAGTTGGAAACGGTTCCACTGCCCGGTTGTTTTAATTTCGATAGAAAATATATGGACGAGCCCCGGCTTTTCTGATACATTTCCACTGCGCTGTTTACTAAGTATCCAATTTAAAAGTTCCTCCGGATGGGCTGGCGACTGCCGGTCTCACCCGACCCGTGACTCTGCAGTATGCGAAAAGTCAAGCAATCGGCCGTTTCGAGCCTAGGTCGCGTACACTCAGCCACCGGGGTAGGCGTCGACGCTCGAATGAGCGAGATGAAACGACTCTCGCGAGAGCAGCTTGACAACGTATATCGAACGGTCGGGACGCGCCTTCGCGAGGGCCGGTCCCGCGAGGCCGAGGAGCTTCTTGTCCAAACGCTCGAATCTCATTCGCTCGCGGCCGACGATTTTGCAAACCTGAAACGGCTACTTGCTTTCACGCTGGAAACACTCGGCCGATACAAGGAAAGTCTTGAAGTCTTGAAGCCGTTCGAGGGAGAGGAATTCCTTGAACCACTCGCGATAGACACGCAAGTCCGAGTCACGACCCAGCTCGCTATTTCATATAACAACGTCAACGACCATCCGAAAGCCGTTACTCTTCTCAAAGACACGCTGCAAAAAGCCGAACAGAACGACCTGCGGCATCTGATCGGGGGCATCGACAGCGCCTTAGCTCGCGTTTATAGAAAGCTCAATGAATGTCCGATCTGCCGCGACTACGCCGAGAGATCTCTTAACTATTTTCGTCAGGACGGAAATTGGCTTGGGATGGCCGAGGCCTATCGCGAAATGGCGTTGAGTTATCACCAGGAAGGCAACAGCGAAAGATCTATCGAATACTTTGACCTCGGCGTTCAGATAATTGGCGACAGGTCCGCGCCGTTCATGCTGGGCAAGCTTTATTCGGACATGTCGGGAGCATACTGGTTCCTCCGCCGGCCGCAGGAGGGAATTGCCTGCCTCGAAAAGTCGATCAAATTTTTCGAGCAGACCGAGCATATCCTCAACTCGCTCATCGCCTACAACAATCTCGGCATCAATCTCATGCACATCGGCGAATGGGACCGAGCCGAGGAGATGATCACGCGGGCATATGACCTCGCCGTAAAGACCAAGCACGTACATAAGGCCGGTATTCTGGACTCTCTTGGCGAGCTAAGAATTCTCCGCGGTGAGTACGCCGAGGCCCAGCGACTGCTTGAGGAGGCCGTCAAGTTTGCGGTTCAGGGCAAGCGCGAATGGTACGCGGCCCAATCGATGCGAAATCTCGCCCGGTGCTTTCTCGCCCAGGGTAAATACAAGATGGCCGCCGAAAAGGCGCGCGAGACCATCGATCTGTGTGCTCAGATCGGCGATCGGCACTATACGAACATGGCTGGTCTCGTCTATGCGGAGGCCCGGCTTATGCTCGGCGACCCGGACGAGTGTGAGAACCATCTTCGCGTGGTCGAAGAGAGCGATCCGACGTCGGATTTCTTTGTACTCGGTCATATTCAGCGCATTCGCGGCATGGCGGCGTTTGAGGCGCGCAACATTGAACTGGCGCTTCATCACTTTAATCGCTCGCTGACCATCTTTGAGGCCGCCCACGATCTTTATCACACGGGCGTCGCGCATTTCCTGATCGGGGCGGCGGTGGGCGACGGTCAGCCCAACCGCGCTGGAAAGCATTTTTCCGCCGCACTTGAGATCTTTAAGAAACTTCGCGTGGAGCATTACACTGAGGACGCACGAAACAGGCTCGCCGAATTAAAACGGAACGGTGCCGCCGGAGCGCGATCGCAAGAGCGTGAGGGCCCGCCGGTGTCACAGCTCCTCACGGTCCGACTGGCCGAGGCGACCGCCTCGCGTGAGCTGTTGTTTCGTGAGCTCATCGCAATTTTGCAGGAAGACAGCCGAGTTAAAAGGATGATCATTGCTCAGCCAAACGACGCCAAGCGGCTTTTGCCCTTTATTACGCACGGCTATACCCCGGATGAAAGCAATTCGCTTACGGCCAAGTTTGGCGACGTCGTTCAGAGGAAGGAAGAACGATCCTTTCTCCGGTCAAAGAACCTATCGGCTTTCACGCTTAGAGGGACGTCGTCGACGTCGGCATATCTGTTGGTCAGCCCCGCGACAAACGCCGTTCTCAATGACGGCGGATCGCTCCAGCCGCTTTTGAGTGTCGTTGAGCTTGGCATGGACCTCATCGCCCTTCGGGAGCGTGACAAGTCATCGCCGACGGAATCAGAGGCCAATCCTTACGCGGGAGTCAGCATCCTGCCAGGATTCATCCATTCGTCGCCGCCAATGGCCGCGCTCGTCGACGAAATATATAAGATCCGCTCGAGCGACGTTACTGTTCTTGTCACCGGCGAGTCGGGCACTGGTAAAGAGCTTGTCTCGCGGGCGATCCACACGATCTCGAATCGCAAGGACAAGATCTTTGTCCCATTTAACTGCACCGCCGTCCCGAAGGAGTTGGCCGAAGGACATTTGTTTGGCTATCGAAAAGGCGCCTTTACTGGCGCCGTCACAGACTCGCCGGGCATGATCCGCGCGGCCGACGGCGGGACGCTGTTTCTCGACGAGATCGGCGATCTGCCGCTCGATGTTCAGCCCAAGCTGCTGCGATTTTTGCAGGAGGGTGAGGTGCAGCCGATCGGCGAAAAGCGGCCCATCAAGGTCGACGTCCGGGTGATCGCGGCGACGAATATGCCGCTTGAGGAAAAGGTCGCTGTGGGCGCGTTTCGTGAAGATCTGTTCTACCGGCTCAATGTAATTCGCCTTCAGGTTCCGCCGCTGCGCGAGAGACGTTCAGAAATACCGGCGATCATCGATCACTATATCGGGCAATACTCCGATCGGTTTAAGAAGCACGGCATCACTTTCACACCACAGACGATAGATCTGCTGATGGTCTGCGAATGGGAAGGAAATGTTCGTCAGCTTTGCAACGAGATCCAGCGGATCATTGCCCGGTCGGACAATAATGAGACCATCACACCCGACCAGCTTTCACCGGCACTTCGGAAATCCGCAAAGCCGATAACGATATTTAGCGATGGCGGCATCCAGCCGATCGTATCTTACGATCAACCGATCATGCCCTTTGCCAACCTTTCAAACGGCCAGACGCTCGAATCAGCGGTCTCAGACCTGGAAATGCAGATGATCAAGTCCGCTCT
>DASXPW010000431.1:0-2300 GCA_036493385.1 Pyrinomonadaceae bacterium | reverse complement strand
CGGGAAACTGCGTAAATAAATCCCCGTGCTCGCGCTGCTATTTTCGCGAGTCGATCATCCGTCGTGGTCGGCGCGACAAGCGAGATCAAATCAATGTTCCTCTCGGCGAAACGGTCGCTCAATTCGGACGCCTCTTCGTCGACAACATCGGTGACCAGAGCTCCATCGACTCCAACCGACGCTGCATCATCACGAAAGCGCTCAATGCCATATTGCAGCAACGGGTTCAAATATCCGAAAAGCACGATCGGCGTTTTAAAGCTTGATCGAAACTCACGCACAACTGCCAACACGTCACCCAATGAAACACCATTCGCCAACGCCCTCTGCGACGACGACTGGATAGTCGGCCCGTCGGCCATCGGGTCGCTGAACGGCACGCCGAGCTCAATGATGTCGGCGCCTTCTTCCGCCAAAGCCTCGATGATCGAAAGGGAAGTCGCGAGGTCGGGATCGCCTGCAGTTACGAACGGAATAAATCCCTTTCGCCCACTTGATCGCAGTTCGTTGAACTTGTTCTCGATTCGGTTCATCTCGTGTTTAGAAGATCGGCAACTGTATTAACGTCTTTATCACCGCGCCCTGACAGATTCACTATCATCACATCATTCGAGTTCATTTCGGGCGCGATCTTTGCAGCGTATGCAACGGCGTGCGACGACTCGAGCGCCGGAATGATGCCTTCGGTTTCTGACAACATACGAAATGCACCGAGCGCCTGGTCGTCGGAAACCGATGTGTACTCAACGCGTTTTTCGTCATGCAAAAACGCGTGCTCTGGCCCGACGGAGGCATAGTCAAGTCCCGCCGATATCGAGTGCGTCAAGGCGATCTGCCCGAACTCATCCTGGAGCAGATAACTTTTTGTCCCCTGCAGGACCCCGACCTTCGCATCATTCATAAATCGCGCCGCGTGTTCGCCTAAACTCTCGCCGCGACCGCCGGCCTCGACCCCGACCATGCGGACCGACCCATCGTTCAAGAACGGATGAAAAAGCCCAATAGCGTTCGAGCCACCACCGACGCACGCGACCAAAACGTCCGGCAAACGGCCTTCCTTCTCAATGATCTGATCACGAGCCTCGCGGCCGATCACTGACTGAAAATCGCGGACCATCATCGGATAAGGATGCGGTCCAAGCGCCGAGCCCAGAAGGTAATATGTCGTTTCAACATTAGTCACCCAATCTCGCAAAGCTTCGTTGATCGCATCTTTCAGTGTTTGCGAGCCGGAATTCACCGGCCGAACTTCGGCACCGAGCAAACGCATCCGAAAAACGTTCAGCTCCTGCCGCCGCATGTCTTCCGTGCCCATGTACACCACGCATTCGAGACCAAACAGCGCGCAAACGGTCGCCGTCGCGACGCCGTGTTGGCCGGCACCGGTCTCGGCAATGATCCGATGCTTTCCCATTCGACGCGCGAGCAATATTTGTCCGATGCAATTATTGATCTTGTGAGCGCCTGTGTGGTTTAGGTCTTCACGTTTGAGATATATCTTCGCGCCGCCCAATTTCTCCGTCAGACGTTTCGCAAAATAAAGAGCCGTTGGCCGTCCGGAATAATTTTTCAACAGATCGGCAAGCTCAACCTGAAAGTCGGGATCATCTCGATAGGTAAAGTAGTTCGTCCTTAGTTCGTCCAGCGGAGCAACCAGCGTCTCAGGCACAAACCGCCCGCCGTACTCGCCGAAATATCCTTTTTCGTCTGGCTGTGGCTTCATATCGCGTCTTTTGCGGCCTTTATAAATGCTGCAACCTTTTTCGGGTCCTTTTTCCCGGGCGACGATTCAACACCACTCGCTACGTCAACCGCGTACGGTCTTACGATCCGAACGGCTTCTGCAACATTGTCGGCGTTTAATCCGCCGGCAAGGATGATCCGTTCTCTTAAGCCATTCAGTCCTTCCACGATCGACCAATCAAACGTTCTGCCCGACCCGCCATATTCGGGTGAATAGCTGTCAAGAAGAAAGTAGTTGGCGTTCGTTTCAGCGATCGGCCAAGTCGATCTGTCCGACGTGATCCGGCAGGCCTTTATTATCTGGGCCTGAGTTTCACTTCGTAGTTCGCTAGGAAACGAGTCGTTCTCGTCACCATGTATCTGAACCGCGTCAAGGCCGACCATCGATACGACCTCATCGATCCTGTAACCTTCCATATTCACAAACACGCCAACTTTGATGACAGCTTCCGGGATCTTTTCGGCAATATCGCGGGCTGCCTGCGGCTCGATATACCGCGAGCTTCGCTCGTAAAAAATGAACCCAAGCAGATCTGCTCCGAGACGTGCGGCATGCA
>DASXPW010000430.1:0-11113 GCA_036493385.1 Pyrinomonadaceae bacterium | reverse complement strand
GGCGAGTATTATGAGGATGCAGGCGATCGGCCCGACCGATATGAATTTCCAAATTCCGTAAGCCGAATCTTTTATAGACCCAGCGGAAATGCCCGTCGATAACACCTTTGAGGCAGCGAAGAGCTCAGGCAGCGTTGATAGTACGGTGACGATCAACAGCCATGCCGCAACGAGCAGAAAGATGATGGGTATGACTGGATAGCCCCACGCCTTGTACGGGCGCTCAAGGTGAGGAAATTTTCGCCGGTAGATAAAGATCGAACCCGTTATCAGCGCATAGAATATCCACATCGCGAATATCACATTATCGGTAAGCCAATCGAACGTGCCGATGAACGCAAAAACGGCCGCCAACGCGCCGATCAAGATAACGGATGTAACAGGTACCTGTGTTGCCGAGACATGACCGAAGATACGAAATAGCAGGCCCTCTTTCGCCATTCGGTATGGAATGCGTGCCGCAGCCATTAGCGAGGTGTGCAGTGTGCCGAGCGAGGACAGCATCAGCCCGACGGTAAAGAAGGCCACCGCCGCGCCGGTCGCGATCGAGGCCGCATTACCGCCAAAGAACATGCTTACGACTACCTTTGCCACTGACGAATTGGTCGAAACTGAGGCGATAGTTGTCGGGTCCAGGACGTAAAAATACGCGACTTGGGCAAACACGTAAAGGGCCATTATCAGGACCATACTGCCGATGATCGCCAGTGGGATGTTGCGGTTCGGGTCTTTGACCTCCCCCGCAACAAAGGTCAGGTTGTCCCAGCCGTCATAGCCCCACAACGCACCGAGCATTGCCGCCGCGAACCCGCCAAAAAAAATGTATGACGACGAGCCGAATCTGACATTGTCCGAAACGCCCTCGCAGGTGCCGCTGCTGGTCAGCATCGAGAAATGGACAAAATCGCCGCTGACCAACACGAAGGCTCCGACGGCCACAAACAAGATCAGAGCTATCTTGACAAAGGTCAACGCGGTTGCGATCCGCCCTGTGAGCGACACTGAGAGACAATTTACCGTCGTAAATATCACGGTCACCATGACCGCGACAAGCTGTATCAGCGAGATCGGGGCGTGGATCGGTCCTAGATCAAGAGTTGTCAGCGGCTGAGCAAGTTGACCACCGAGAAAATCGTTTAGCCCGATGGCAAAAGCGACTGCCGCGGCAGCCTGCGAGCCGGGCCGCGCGATCAGGATCTGCATCCAACCAAAAAGAAAGCTTGCGCCTTTACCGTATGTCTCAGTCAGAAAGACGTTTTGCGCGCCGGCCATCGGCCGCATGGCCGTCAGCTCTGCGTACGTCAACGCGCCGGCAAGCGAAAGGAACCCGGCAACGACCCACGCCGTGATCACCCAGCCCGGCGAGCCGAGGTTGCAGGTCATAACACGCGCCTTGAGAAAAACACCTGTGCCGATGACATTGCCAATAATGACGGAAACGGCCGCAATGAGCCCGAGACCGCGGACGAGTTGGAAATGTTCGCTGGAATTTTGATCTGCCATTTCGGAACCGGGGAGAAGTTTTAGAAATACTAAAGGAAAATGCGCAATATAAAAAGCGTTGGGGTCGTTTGTCCGTTCGACGGCTCTTTAGTAAGAATGAATGCACGCTCTCCATCACGCGATCAAACGAAATGACGACTCTCGACATCGCATTCGATCCAGACGAATTGATCTCGCGGATACTGCGGACCCGAAGCGGCCTCGGGCTTTGTGTTCTCGACAGTTGTGGTGACACACGTCGCGGCTCGCAATTGATGTGTGCCGGCGTTGAGCCGGTTGATATTATCGAGCTTTCAGGACCCGCGGGCGAATCGCTCGCAGTGTTCGACAAAATTTTAACGAGCGACTTACCATCGGTTTTTACGCTCTCATATGATCTGGGGCGAAAGCTGCAGGACGTTGGCGGACCTTCGACGGACGAGCCGGATGTTTTCATCGCCCGATTCGAAAACTTGATCGCTTATAACTACGCGACGGGTGATCTGGACTTGATCGGAGACAAAAGCGGCGGAGAGCATCTGGCCAAGATCTTGCTGGATGAGACGCCCGGTTCAGAACGATCAGATCAAGTTTCCAGTATCGCTCGGTCCAATTTCACAAAGAAGCAATATCTCGACGCTATCGAGAGGATCAAGGAGCACATCCGTCGCGGCGATACGTATCAAACGAATCTCACACAAAAGATCATGGTCGAGGCACGGGATGGCTCTGGCCCGGCGGAAGTGTTTTGTCGGCTGCGGCAGAAAAACCCGTCTCCATTCTCAGCCTATATCGAACGTCCGGGATCAACCGTGGTCTCTGCCTCACCTGAAAGATTTTTTCGCGTCGAGGGAAGAAAGATCGAGGCCTCGCCGATAAAAGGCACGCGTCCGCGAGGAAAAACGGCGGCTGAAGACGCTGCGCTCCGACGCGAATTACTCACGAGCGAAAAGGACCGCGCGGAAAACACGATGATCGTCGATCTGATGAGAAACGATCTCGGGCGCGTTTGCGAGTATGGAAGTGTTGCCGTTCGCGAGCTTTGTGAACTGCAGGAATTGCCGACGTTACTCCATCTAGTTTCAACGGTCGAAGGAACGCTTCGAGAAAACGTCCGGCCATCGGATATTTTGCGGGCCCTGTTTCCATGCGGCTCGATCACCGGTGCTCCAAAGATCCGCACAATGCAAATAATTGATGAACTCGAGCCCGACAGCCGTGGCCTATCGATGGGCGCGATCGGGATTTACATACCTGAAGGCCTAGGCATACCGTCGGTCCTCGATCTTAGTGTCGCCATCCGGACGATGGTCTTCCGCGATGGCGTGGCTACCTTCAATGTCGGTGGCGGCATTGTTATCGATAGCGACCCCGCAGCCGAATATGATGAGTCGCTTCTTAAGGCGACAGCCCTTCTCGACGCGCTCGGAGCATCGCTTGACGAGGTCAGTGAACGGGAACAATTCGAAACGAACGCTGTCTAACCTTTTATCTGAAGGAGGCTGCGTCCGCTATGAACACGCCAAAAATAAACGTCACCCCGCTCATCGATGTTTTGCTCGTTCTGCTGATCATATTTATGGTAGTCGCGCCGCTTCGCCCGAATAGTTTTAGGGCAAAGGTGCCGAGCGAGCCGGACCCGAGGACTTCGGCGGTGCCGGATTCCCGAACGATTGTTGTCAGCATCGGTCGCGACCTGAGCATCTCGCTGAACAATGAGAGAAGCCTTGGAACCGTTGACGACCCCGATGCCCTCATTACCAGACTGAAATCCGTTTTCACCCAGCGAGAGGAAAACGGCATGATCGACGAACATGGAAACGTCGTGAAGATCGTGTTTCTCAAAGCCCCGAAAAACATTGGCTACGGCAGCGTCGTTAAGGTCATAGATGCGGTCAAAGAGGCCGGCGGTGATCCACTTGCTCTGCAGATAGATTACCTGGACTAATGTTCGCATAACAGCTTATTTTAGGCCTTGCCGCTATGGTATAATTCCCGCGGGCACGAGAGTCTCGCCAGGCACTGTCGTTGCCCCTCTCTCGCTTCGGTTGATGGTCAATTACTACGACACCCTCAAGATTTCGCCAAAGGCGTCCGCTGCTGAGATCAAATCAGCATATCGCCGCCTGGCGCGAAAGCTGCACCCGGACGTGAATAGCGGATCCGATGATACCGCCAGAAAATTCGCAGAGATCGCCGAGGCCTACGAGATACTCGGAAACAGCCGCGAGCGCACCCGATACGACAAAAAGCTTGTTCACGCGTCGGTCAGCTCCGGCGGAAACTCATTCTTTACCTCAAACAACCCGCACGCCCGCCGTTGGCGGCAGATGGTCATCGAGAAACGCTATAACGAGATCATCGACCGCATGATCGAGGACGAGCGACGCGAGACCACCGCTTTTCAACGTATCGTTTATCCGGTCGTGGCTCTGTTTGTCTCGATGATCATCGTTTCGGTCACAAAGCCGAAGATATTTGCCGAGACAACGATGATCGGAAAAACGATCGTCGTTTCGCTGTTTATAGTAGGCGTTATTCACCTGGTCGGAAGGCTTAAGGACGGGTATGAGCGATACACGTTTGACGAAGAGCTCCTTCACGAATCGATATTTGACGATAACGAGCCCAAGCCGCGGCCATATTCTCGCTGGGCCGCGACAGTTTTTCTCGTCGGAGGAGCGTTGGCGTGCTTCATCTTCGGGTACATTGTCGGGCGCGAAACCGACTTTATGGCGCTCTCAATGCCGCATTGGTTCGCGTCCGAGTTGAAGCCCGAATTTCTCTTCTACCCTCCGATCATCGTCTTGCTGGTCGATCTGATGCATTCGTTTGTGTCGCGATGGGATTAATGTTGCCACAGAGAGCCGCAACCAGGTGCCCAGGCCAGGTTTGACATTCACATACTGCCATCGTAAACTCATCGTTTCGCCTGTATTTGACGGGTCTTTTCGAAAACGCTAATGGCAAATCATAAATCCGCTGAAAAGCGAGCGAGGCAAAACATCAAGCGAAACGCGATCAACCGCAGCAGTCGAGGGCGCCTTCGCACTCAGGTCAAGAGCCTTCGTTCGGCTCTGACGGCCCACGATAAATCGGCCAGCAGCGAACTGCTCGCACCTACTGTTTCTTTGATCGACAAAGCAGTTAATAAAGGTATTATTCACAAGAACACCGCGGCCCGCTTTAAGTCGCGCTTAACAAAGCACGTCAGCGAGTTGGCGTAGAGTTCTCTCCTTAGCCAAAACTAGATAATTTCTCCTTTATCCTTTCGGAAGCTGGTTCATGTGAACCAGCTTCCGATTTTTTTTGCTACAATCCGCCAGATGGAAAAGGCCCGCAACTACAAATACTTCGATCTCATAATGGCGGCATTTGTTACTTGCCTGCTGTGTTCGGACATTATCGGCGTCCAGAAAGTGTCGTCGATCCACCTCCCGATCGTGGGCGACTTCATTTTTGGGGCGGGCATCTTATTCTTTCCGATCAGTTATTTCTTTGGGGATATTCTCACTGAGGTATATGGCTACAAGCGTTCGCGGCGGGTGATCTGGGCCGGATTCGCGGCTCTGGCCTTTGCGTCGATCATGTCTTATATCATCACGAGCCTTCCGTCGGCGAGCACGATGGCACCCGAGCAAGACAACGCCGTAAACATGATGTTTGGCCAGACCTGGCGGATCGTCCTGGCGTCGCTGCTCGCATTCTGGGCCGGTGAATTTATGAACTCATTCGTCCTTGCGAAGATGAAGGTTGCAACGAATGGCAAATGGCTCTGGACCCGCACCATCGGATCGACGGCGGTCGGTGAAGCTGTCGACAGCACCATCTTTTATCCGCTTGCGTTTTTTGGGACGTGGTCAAACGAGCAGGTGATCAGCGTCATGATCGGCAATTATCTGCTAAAGGTCTTGTGGGAAGCTCTGTCAACGCCGCTGACGTACGCTGTGGTCAATTTTCTAAAGCGCGCAGAACACGAGGATTATTTTGACCGCAACACAGATTTCAATCCGTTTACACTCGACACGTAAAGATTGCGAAAAAAACTAGAATTTCGGACCCAATAGTTATTTATTCCGGTCAAACTCTTTAACGGGTTCCAGGGTGTCGGATCAGCGACCGACCGGCGCAAAACATTGATTTTCCGTCGCGGTTTTGAGTAAATATACCTGTACCCTTGTCAATGCCGGTCCCGGGCGGATTTTAGCCAGTCCTCAAATTTATGCAAGAATTCAGCGACCAGATGCCTTCGGACATTAAGCGTTATCCGATGGTGCCCATACGTGACGTCGTAATTTTTCCCTTCACAAAGGTGGCTTTTAAGATCGGCCGTCCGAGCTCCGTCCGGGCGCTCGAGCAGGCGATGGCCGGCGACCGCGACATCTTTCTCGCCACGCAGCACGATGCGACAGTCGATGAGCCTACGGCAACCGAGGTTTATCAGGTCGGAACACTCGGGCGTATCCTCCAGGCGCAGCGGCAGGACAATGGTCAGATAAAGGTCGTCGTCGAGGGCCGCGAGCGCGGCCAGTCAGTGCGAGTGGAGCAAACCGACGACGGAATGTTTTTTGCGCACGTGCGCAAGTTAGCCTCGACTGATGAATCCGGCTATCGGACCGACGGTCTGCTTCAAAAGATACATACACTGGTCGAGCAATTCCTGCGGGTTTCGCCCGATGCGTATACGGATGCTCTTCACGCGTCGCTTCGCGGCATCTCAGCGGCGCAGATCGCCGATTCGATGTCGTCGCATTTGCGCATATCGGTTGAAGAAAAACAGGACCTTCTTGAGACATTCTCCGTTCAGGAGCGTCTGCAAAAGCTCATCACCGTTCTTGAGACCGAGATCGACAAGCGCCAGCTCGATCGTGCCATCCATTCGCGCACTAAGAAGCAAATGGACAAGCATCAGCGCGAGTACTATCTGAACGAGCAGATCAAGGCCATTCAAAAAGAGCTAGGCCGCAAGGACGAAAAGGCCGAGCTCGACGACCTAAAGAAAAAGATCGAAGAGGCCGGCATGAGCGAAGAGGCGAAGGAAAAAGCGCTGCAGGAATTTGCTCGCCTTGAGGGAATGCCGCCGATGTCGGCTGAGAGCACCGTTTCGCGGACATATCTTGATTGGCTCATCAGCGTTCCGTGGAAAGAGCGCTCGGAGGAGATCGACGATCTTCATCAGGCCGAGAAGACCTTAAACGAAGACCATTACGGCCTCGAAAAAATAAAGGAACGTATCCTGGAGTTTCTCGCCGTTCGACAGCTCGTGCAAAATCCGAAAGGGACGATCCTCTGTTTTGTAGGCGCACCCGGCGTTGGGAAAACTTCGCTTGGTAAATCCATCGCGAATGCAACGGGCCGCAAATTTGTCCGCTTGGCGCTCGGCGGCGTACACGATGAGGCCGAGATCCGCGGTCATCGCCGCACGTATATCGGTGCTTTGCCGGGACAGATCATTCAATTAATGAAACGTGCCGGAACGGTCAATCCGGTCATACTCCTTGACGAGGTCGACAAGCTTGGCCGCGATTTTCGCGGTGACCCGAGCGCCGCTTTGCTCGAAGTATTAGATCCTGAGCAGAACTGCACATTCCGCGATCATTATCTCGACGTCGATTACGACCTTTCGCGTGTCTTTTTTATCGCGACGGCAAATGTGCTGCACACGATTCCGCCGGCGCTGCAGGACCGGCTTGAGATCCTGAATCTTTCAGGTTACACGGAGAGAGAAAAACTCGAGATCGCCAAGCGGCACCTGATCCCAAAACAGTGCGAGAACAGCGGCCTTGACCCTGAGAAGGTGAGATTGACCGACGACGGCATTCTCGAAACGATCCGCCATTACACGCGCGAGGCCGGCGTCAGAAACCTCGAGCGTGAGATCGGATCATGTCTGCGAAAGATCGCCCGTCAATTCGTCATCTCGGATACAAAAGATGATTTTCGTGTTGTCGTCGATGCTGAGAAAGTGCAGGAGCTGCTGGGCACGATCCGTTTTCGAAAGCAGGATATCGCGCGAAAAAGCGAGATCGGCCTCGTAAACGGGCTTGCCTGGACCGAGGTCGGGGGCGACGTTCTCCAGGTCGAAGCGACGCTTGTCAGAGGAAAGGGCGAATTGACGCTGACCGGTAAGCTCGGTGAGGTCATGCAGGAATCGGCGCGCGCGGCGCTGACTTGTGTCCGCACTCGGGCCGAACAGCTCGGCATCGATCAGGACGATTTCCGTGAAAAAGATCTTCACATACACGTGCCGGAAGGAGCCATTCCGAAAGACGGCCCGTCTGCCGGCATAACCATGGCGACGGCAATGGTCTCGGCGATGCTTCGTAAACGCGCGCGTCACGATGTCGCAATGACCGGAGAGATCACGCTCCGCGGCAAGGTGCTACCCATCGGCGGCGTCAAGGAGAAGCTGCTCGCGGCGCATCGCTTCGGCCTGAAGACGCTTATCCTTTCAAAGGAAAATGAGAAGGATCTTGCCGATATTCCAGACGAGGTGCGCGATGACCTGACGATCCACGTCGTCGACACGATCGACGAGGTGCTGGCGTTCGCTCTTGAGGATGAAAAGGTTGACGAGGCGCTTGTTCCGCCGCAAGTCTGGCAGCCGGATGCCACCGATATAACCACACGCGTTGAATAACGAGCGCGATAATTTGCGTATGAGCAAGGAATTCGAATCCGCCGATCTTATCATGAGGCTCTATGACCTTCGTCGCGAAGAGACGATGCGTGAGGCCAGAAACTGGTTCATCTCATACTTTCCAGAGACGGTCGACGACATCATGAAGACGCTGATCGACCCGCAGAGCAGCGGCTATTATCGGATGGTGACGACCTATTGGGATATGGCAGCCGGCTTCGTCAACCGCGGAGCGATCGACGAAGGGATGTTCCTTGACTCGAACGGCGAATGTTGGGTTATTTTTGCAAAGATCCAGCCGTATCTCGACGGCGTTCGGGCAATCCTCGATAACCCGACGTATCTGCATAACCTTGAGACGCTGCTTATGAAACAGCCGGAGGCGCGTCAAAAATGTGAGTCGCGCCGCGAGTCGATGAAACGCTGGATGGCCGCCCGCTCCGAAATGATGGCGAAAGCCGCATCTTAAGGTCCTGAATGAAGGTCACCTCGGCCGAATTCGTTAAGAGCGCGTTTGACCGATCGCACTGGACTGCCGACGGTCTGCCCGAGATCGCATTTCTCGGCCGTTCGAATGTCGGAAAATCTTCGCTCATCAACTCGCTGCTTGGCCGCAGGGGGCTGGCACGCACGTCAAACACGCCTGGCCGCACGCAGAGTATCAATTTTTTCTTGATAAACGACGCGTTCTACTTCGTCGATCTGCCGGGATACGGTTACGCCAAAGTGTCAAAGAGCATGCGTCAAGATTGGGGGAAGATGGCAGAGGATTACCTTTCCGAGCGAACGAACCTCGTCTTATGCATTCAGCTTATCGATGCAAGGCACGATCCGACCGAGCTCGATCGTGAGCTTAACGACTGGCTCGCCTTCCACCGCAAACCAAATATCGTTGTTGCAACCAAATCGGACAAACTATCGTCCAATCAGCTACGAAAGAACGTTGCAGAGATAGCTAACGAACTTCAGGGAAGCACTCTTATCGCCTACTCATCCAGGCTGGGTTCGGGACGCGATGCCGTCCTTGATGCGATCGGTAAGGCAGCAAACAATTTTGCGAAATAATGGTTGCTTTCTTACTATAAATAGTGTAATAGTTAATCATTCCTGTAACTCGAGACTTCTTGAGAGAGCTCTGTAGGGCTTATTCATTGAACAAACCGCTGACTACCCTTACGATTTTCTCCAGCTAGAAATTTATTTTTGATGGCTCGGGTCTTTAGGATTCAAACATAGGCAAATCGAATTTTTCTTCCACTCAAACGGATTCAACATGGCAACCAAAACATCACCAACCAGACGCGCAAGGGCCGACCGACCCGAATCGGATGCGCCCGATAACGCGGGAGCGCAGGCGCATGACGGCGTTTCGCCGGAAACGAACGATAATAACCGTAAGAATCAGCCCCCGATCGTTCCGGCCGATCTTCACAACATCTCGGACCTCAAGGATAAGTCCATCAGCGAGCTAACGCATATCGCTAAGGAAATGGGAATCGAAGGCGCGACCGGCCTGCGTAAACAGGAACTGATCTTTAAGGTCCTCGCCGCACAAACAGAGAAAAGCGGCTTGATCTTTTCCGAAGGCGTACTCGAGACTTTACCGGACGGCTTCGGCTTTCTCCGCGCTCCCGAATATAACTATCTGCCGGGTCCGGACGACATCTACGTCAGCCCTTCGCAAATACGAAAATTCGACCTCCGAACCGGCGATACGGTTTCCGGCCAGATCCGTCCGCCGAAAGAGGGCGAACGTTATTTTGCCCTGATCAAGGTCGAAGCGATCAATTTCGAGGGGCCTGAACAGTCACGCGAAAAGGTCTTTTTCGACAACTTGACGCCTCTGTATCCGGACGAGCAGCTCCGGATGGAAGTTGGCGATCCGGAAAATATTGCCGCCCGCGTTCTTGATCTCGTCACGCCGATCGGCAAAGGCCAGCGTGCCTTGATCGTCGCTCCTCCCCGAACGGGTAAGACGATGCTGCTGCAGACGATCGCTAATTCGATCACGCAGAATCATCCCGAAACTACACTCATCGTTTTGCTTATCGACGAGCGTCCTGAGGAAGTTACCGACATGCAGCGTTCGGTCAAGGGCGAGGTCATATCGTCGACCTTTGACGAGCCGCCGACGCGTCACGTTCAGGTGGCCGATATGGTGATCGAAAAGGCGAAGCGGCTGGTCGAGCACAAACGCGATGTTGTTATCCTGCTCGACTCGATCACGCGTCTTGCACGTGCCCACAACGCGGTCGTCCCGCCATCAGGGAAGATCCTTTCTGGTGGTATCGATTCGAACGCTCTGCAGCGGCCAAAACGCTTTTTCGGCGCCGCCCGAAACATCGAAGAAGGCGGCTCGCTGACGATCATCGCGACAGCCCTGATCGACACTGGCTCGCGTATGGACGACGTGATTTTTGAAGAGTTCAAGGGAACGGGTAACTCGGAAATCCATCTTGACAGACGGTTGTCTGACAAGCGACTCTTCCCGGCCATCGACCTCCAAAGGTCTGGTACGCGCAAGGAGGAGCTCCTGATCAGTAAGGAAGATCTGAGCCGCGTCTGGGTCATGCGGCGTGTGCTCAACCCGCTGTCACCGGTCGAGCAAATGGAAGTCGTTCTCGAACGCCTAAGCAAGACCAAGACCAACGCCGAATTCCTGGCGTCGATGCAGACGTAATTCTCGTTCACTAAGTGAAAAAGGCAGCCCGTTTGGGCCGCCTTTCTTGCATCTGCAAACGCCGATCTATTTAACGCCAGGTGATTTCGCTCTCGTTATCATGATCGCATCATTGGTCGTGAATTCGCGGGACACGAATGTCTGTCTGTTGTCGAACGACCATTTGACGTGAACGCTCGCTGGCGTCGTGAAATTCGTCAACGCTTTAGCCTGACCATTGCCGTCGGCTGGCACGATCCATATATTGGCTTGGCCGTTGCGGCTGTCTTCATAAGCAACTGATTTACCGTCCGGAGTCCAGTGTATCGGCC
>DASXPW010000429.1:0-4249 GCA_036493385.1 Pyrinomonadaceae bacterium | reverse complement strand
TCGGAAACCGATGAGTAATGTTTACCGAACCCTCAATTAAGCAAGAATTCAACCTTGACTTGCGCTTTTACGGATATAGTCCCGACCGAAAACGTATCGGACGCTTCGGAATCTTGGTCCGACATCGTAAAGCTGTTGCTTGATACATTCGCGTACGAGCTTCGAAAACCGTCGACGTTTTCCTCTTCGATCGAGACTGCCTTTCCAATTGTCTGACCGATCTCACGTGTAAGCGCCGTCGCCTTCTCACGCGCTGCCCTCACGGCCATCGCACGCGCGTCATCTTTGTATTTGCGCAATTGTGATGTGCTGTAAACGACATTGCTGATCTGAGATACGCCTGATCCAATCGCTTCGGAAAAGAAATCCTCGAATTTCTTAATGTCACGCAGTTTAACAACTACCGTTTTCGAAACGGTATAGCCGACGAAAACGTCCTGATATTCATCGTCAGCCTTAGGGAGCTTGCGCTTCTCATTCTTTTCTCGAACCGTAATGAAGTCAGTTTTTACGTCTTTTGTGTCAATGCCGAACTTTTTCGTCAAGGCAATCACCGTCGCCACAGCCTGGTCGTTCTGTGACTTCGCAGCATTAAGATTCTTATCCGTTTTGCTTACGTTAAGCGAGATAGAAACTTCGTCGGGAACGACACTAATCTCGGCAATTCCAGTCACTTCTATTGTCGGTGCCCTTGATACGTCACCGTACTGGCTGAAACCCGTTACCGAAAATAAACAGATCCCAAGTAGAGAAATAAGTAGTTTCATAAAATTGTCCCCTTAAAAATCCTATCGTCAGGCTTTCGGATGCGCTTTGGAGTATACATCTATCATCTTTTCCATCGACACTTGTGTGTAGATCTGCGTCGTTGAGAGGCGTGCATGGCCGAGGAGTTCCTGGATGTCGCGGAGGTCGGCGCCTGAGTCGAGCAGGTGCGTAGCGAACGTGTGCCTGAGGCCGTGCGGCGAGATGTTGTGAACGTCGGCGCATTGTCGGATGTATTTGTCGATCATGCGGCCGACACTGCGGGTCGTTAAACGTCCGCCGCGACGATGTAGAAAGACGGCCTGGTCATCACGTTCGGCGGGCGGACATTCGGCCAAAAAAATGGGACGCGATGCTTCTAAATAGTGCATCAACGCCTGCCGGGCCGGCTCGCCGAATGGAACGATCCGCTCTTTCTTGCGTTTACCGACGACGCGAACAAGCCGCTCGCGAAAATCGATATCGCGCAGGTTTAGCGAGACCAATTCGCCTACACGGATGCCTGTCGCGTAGAGAAACTCGAGTATCGCGCGGTCGCGGCGACCGAGATCGGTGTTTGGGTCGGGCGATTCGACAAACCGGACGGCCTCTTCCATCGAGAGATGGTTCGGAATTTTGCGTTCGATCTTTGGCGTCGCGACCATCTTGGCCGGGTTTGATTCGACGACGCCCTCGCGGATAAGAAATTGAAAAAACGTCCGGAGGCTTGCGATCTTTCTCGCGACGCTCGTTTTCTTGTGGTCGCCATGCAGGCCGGCCATCCATTCGCGAATTGTCAGCCGGTCGATGTCCGCGACGGGAACATCATCGCGCTTTTCTATCTTTAGCAAATGATCGCGAAACTGCATGAGATCGCTCTCATAGTTTCTCAGCGTGTGAGGGCTAACATTGCGCTCGTATTTCAAATGCTGGAGGAATTGTGTGAGCACGTCCGTTAACTTCATTGCGTGAGTTCCAGCGGATAGTCGACAGTTGATAGTGGATAATTCTAAACCTGCCGTCAATTTTCCATTCTCAATTATCAATTTCGTTTGGGAACATAATAACCCTTTCTGTTGCGGATGTTGACATTCGTTTTGCCTTTGACGGTCAATGAAATATTGCGGAATTCGCCGCCTTTGTCGGCGTCGCTGTCGGGGTAATAGCTGAGGATATATTGGTCGGCGAGCTCGGCCGAGATGCGTGCAAAAGCGTCGTCAAGCTCGCGTTCGTCAAGCGGAGAATAGACCTCACCGCCGGTCTGCCCGGATATGTCCAGCATACGTCGCTCAGCATCGAGCACGCGGATATTGGCGTTGCCCTGGCGCATGCCGGTGCGCTTAAAATTTTCAAAATCTTTCGTTTTAACGACAAAGACCTGCACATCGTCCTGCAGCAGACGGCGCGTCACCTTTTCAAGCGTCGTATCCAGGTCGCTGATCGTGTCTTCGCCGTCCGAGACGATGACGAGCACCCGGCGGCCGTCGACCTCTTTCAGATAGTCGGCAACGGTTATGATGCCATCGAGCAGCGCGGTCGCTCCGGACGGCGGCGGAAACATTTCAATAGCGCGGACCAGCAAACCTACGTCGTGGGTCATCGGCTGCTCGAGCTGTGTCCGGTCGGCGACCGAAAAAAGCGCCGCCTGATCGCGGTCCGGTCTGATCACACGGCGAAAAAAGCTAACGGCGGCGTCCTTTTCAAACTCTCGCGCAACGGCGACACTCGACGAATTATCAAACAGCATTGCCAGCCTCACCGGGCTCTCTGACCGATAGATCTGGCTGATATCGGCGTCTTTGCCGTCGATCTTTAGTTGAAAATCATCGACCTTTAGGTTTGTCACCGAGCGACCGGTCGCGTCGACGACCGAGACGGGGATCGGCACAAGCGTCGATTCTACCTTGACGACCTGACCGTCGTCACCGAGCTTTGGCTGCGGCGTCGGCGAAGGCGCCGTTCTGGGTCTCGACGAAGGCAGATCTGGATTCGTCCTTGACGTAGGCAGATAAATGACAGACGGACGCAGGTTGGGATTCGGCGTTGGCGACGGCGATGGTTTAACACGCGCAGACTGGGCCGTCGCGCTTATCGCGGCCGTTAAAATGAGAGCCGAGATCGGGCCAAGCTTCATATGGGCAAGATCGGACTGCTCATTTGATTAGCGGCGAGGCAACTCGGTTGCATTGAGCTGACAAACTCATCCCATTCTGCCAACGCACGCTCAACCTGCACCATATGCCGCTCGCGTTTATTGCGGTATTTTTTACGAAGCTCGACCGGCAAAGGTTCGAGGAGACCAAAGGTAATGTTTACAGGCTGAAAGTTCTTTGTCTCGACGTTCGAGACGTACCGGCATAGTGCGCCGATGGCCGAGGTCAACGGAGCCGTCAGCATCGGCTGATCTCGCAAAGACCGCGCGGCATTGAGGCCCGCGAGCCAGCCCGTCGCAACCGACTCGACATAGCCCTCGACGCCCGTGATCTGGCCGGCAAAGAAAAGCCGCGGGTCTGTCCTGGTCGCAAGCGACTCATTTATGATCTTTGGCGAGTTGATAAAAGTATTGCGATGGATCTGGCCGTATTGCAGGATCTCGGCATTTTCGAGTCCCGGTATCAGCCGCAGAACGCGGGCTTGCTCGCCATACTTTAGATGATTCTGAAAACCGACCAGCCCATACGCGTCCGCCATCAGATTTTCCTGACGAAGCTGAACACACGCGTAAGGCTCGGTATTGGAACGCGGATCATAAAGGCCCTTTGGCTTCATCGGTCCGAACCTTAGTGTGTCGACCCCGCGCCGGGCCAATTCTTCCAAGGGTAAACACGACTCGAACCACTGCGTCTCTTCAAAACGCTTGACCGGCACTGACTTAGCGTCGATCAGCTCGCTGTAAAACCTCGCGTATTCGTCGCGGTTCATCGGGCAATTGATATAGTCGTCTCCACCCTTTCCGTACCGCGCCGCCTTGAACGCCACCGACATATCGATCGAATCCGCCGCCACGATGGGCGCGATCGCGTCATAAAAATATAGCTGATCGTCACCTGTAAACCGCATGATCGAGGCCGTCAAGGCGTCAGACGTCAACGGCCCGGTCGCGATGATCCATACGCCATCCACAGATAGCTCTTTTATTTCTTCGCGAACGATCTCGATCCGTGCGTGTCGCTCGATCGTCTCGGTTATATAATCGGCAAATTTGCCCCGATCGACGGCCAATGCCGCGCCGGCCGGTATCTTCGTAGCCGCAGCCGCCTGCATCACGAGCGAGCCACCGCGTCGGAGCTCTTCCTTTAACAGATACGGCGCCGAGCCAGGCTCGTCAGACTTTAGCGAGTTCGAGCACACGATCTCGGCCAACTTGTCCGTTCGATGCGCCGGCGGTTGCATAACGGGCCGCATCTCATACAGCCGCACATTTGCACCAGACTCGGCAGCCTGCCAGGCGGCCTCAACGCCAGCCAGCCCACCGCCGACGACATTCACAACATTTTTCACAGAT
>DASXPW010000428.1:0-8524 GCA_036493385.1 Pyrinomonadaceae bacterium | reverse complement strand
ATGTCCGCGCAGGTAGCGCGCTTACACCTCCCTCGTAGCGCGCCCTGGCAGCCGGTAGCGCCGAGGGTTATTTCACCCAGTCGTCCGCGACGTGGACGTCGACCTGGAAATCGGTGCTAGGCGTGCGATCTTGCGATTCTTGCCGAGCCCGCGACTGGCTGCGCCTTTTCGCAGTGCAGCGCGTTTGCCTGCCGGTCGGACCGTTCAATGCTCATTCGATCTACGGGCCAAAAGCTTGACAGGTATGATATAATCGTATCGGTTGAAGGCACGTCTGTTGCCCTAGCCGGGACAGCTCTTTGACAATCAATATTTCCACCTGTGGAAAAGCTGGTGAACATGCGGCCCGCAGATCGGAAGGAGTGCCCCACGGAAGATCGGGCGTTTTGAGCGGGTGCTGGTATTCGCGATCAGGGTTAAATTCTGTGTTCTCTGTAGCTTACAGGTCTCTGCAGCACAATGTGGCGTAAGATGAAAAAGTTTTTCGTGCTTGCGTTTCAGGCCGCGGATTCATAACCGCTGAATGCAAAAGAGTTACGTGATTTCCTGTATTACAATGCCGCGCGTTGTTGTGACAATTACCGACGCTGTTACGACAACTGCCGACACAGGTAAGACGCTGTCGCGCATAGGTAATACACATTTCCGGGACAAACGGCGGGTCCGCGGCCCGGTAAGCGGTTGGCCGTCGGCGGTGACAGTAGACAATACACCTGAGACACCCTGCGGACACGCTGGTACAGTCGGGTTCGGCGGTGCACCGGCGCGAGGCTCCGATTTGAAAATTATCCGATTTGGATTACACTGCCTCTGACCAAACTCCAGTTCAACATATGCTCTTCCTCACGCAGTCAGCGTCTGTCTATGGCATCGATGCGTTGATGATCGATATCGAGGTCAACCTCAGGCCCGCGGGTCCCGAGGATCAGGCACCCGCCATCACCATAGTCGGCCTTCCGGACGCCGCTGTTCGCGAGTCTCGGGAACGCATTCGGGCCGCCATCGGTAACAGCCGATACTTCTTTCCCATAATGAAAACGACGGTGAATCTCGCTCCTGCTGATGTTCGCAAGGAAGGCGCAAGCTTTGACCTGCCGATCGCACTTGGGATCCTCGGTGCGAACGGCGACCTTGGTATCAGCGAGAAGATAGAGGACACATTAAGCGTCGGCGAATTGTCGCTTGACGGACGCGTTCGACCCGTCCGCGGGGCGCTCTCGATCGCCCTTGCGGCCCGCGAAAATGGGATCAAGAATGTTCTCGTACCGGAAGAAAACGCCATGGAGGCGGCCGTCGTACTCGGTGTCAATGTCTATCCCGTCCGCGATCTGCGCGAGGCGGCATTGCTCGTTCCTGAGATCGCTGCCGGCGGTGCGACACGCATACAGCCGCTCAAACTCAACATCGAACAGATCAGGAATGGCGACGGCGAATATTCACTTGATTTTGCCGAGGTCCGAGGCCAGGCGACCGCAAAACGAGCTTTGGAAGTCGCATCGGCCGGCGGCCATAACATTCTGTTCATCGGCCCGCCGGGGTCCGGAAAGACGATGCTCGCAAAACGCCTGCCCGGCATTCTACCGCCACTTGAATTCGAAGAGGCGCTTGAAATAACAAAAATTCATTCCGTGGCCGGACTCACCGGAAGAAGCGGCTTGGTGCGAGAAAGGCCATTCAAATCGCCGCATCACACAGTGTCGCAGGCAGGTCTCATCGGCGGCGGATCGATCCCAAGGCCGGGTGAGGTGAGTCTCGCGCATCTCGGCGTTCTTTTTCTCGATGAACTGCCTGAGTTTGACCGGAGCGTTCTCGAAGTGTTGCGGCAGCCGATGGAGGACAAGCAAGTCACGATCTCGCGCGCGGCTTCGTCGCTTACGTTTCCGGCAAATTTCACGCTTGTCGCCAGCATGAACCCGTGCCCGTGCGGATATTTTGGCTCGTCACGCGAGTGCAAGTGCTCGCCGATGCAGATCCAGCGATACGTCGGAAAGATCTCAGGCCCGCTGATGGACCGCATCGACATCCATATCGATGTCCCGGCGGTCAAATTTAATGAGCTCCGCGGCAAGGGAGTGCCCGTGGGTGATTCGTCGACGACGATCCGCGATCGGGTTATGAACGCCAGACAGGTGCAGATCGAGCGTCTTGGAGGTAACGGCATTTTTTCGAACTCGACGATGACGCCGAAGCAGATCCGCATCTTTTGCGCGCTTGACGACGAATGCGAACAGCTTCTTGAAAGGGCGATGGTCCGCCAAGGGCTTTCTGCTCGGGCACATGACCGTATCCTTAAAGTTTCACGCACTATCGCGGACCTTGACTCAAGTGATTTGATCAAGCCAACGCATCTTAGCGAAGCCATCAATTACAGGTCGCTCGATCGTAACTATTGGGCCTAAGTCTTTATTTCACTTAACTTATCTATCACGACCTAACATACTACTTGCAATCTGAGAGGACGGTGATATACTGCTTTGCGTTCGCGTTCGGTCTTTCTCGACCACATCATTTCAGTTATCGCTATTTGCTTGCGTTTCGGTTCTTGAGATCACTCGAGTCATGGTGATTTTCCGGATTTTTACCGTCCTCATTCTCGCAATCGCCGCGACAGAGCTTGCCGCCGCGCAACAGTCGGCGGTACAGGGTTTGCGAATGATGCGTGTTCGCGGCAATGTTCTTGCCATCGAGGATAGCGACCGGGTCAAGGTCGCGGCCGACGACGGAAATGTTTATTCGGTAACCCTGCTGGGTGTCGATGCTCCGGACGAGAACCAAAACTATTTCAAAAAAGCGCGAAAGAGGCTCAGCGAACTCGTCAATGGCAAAGAAGTCACTGTAATGCTGAGAACGAACGAGCAAAATGAGGCATTTGCGACGATCTTTGTCGGTGGCGACGATATCGGTTTGCATTTGATCCGCGACGGGCTGGCATGGTTTTCGCCATCGCGCGCCGCCACGCAAAATGACGCGGACCAGGATCGATACAAAGAGGCCGAGGCTTCCGCGAAGACTGCAAAACAAGGCCTTTGGGATGATAAAGAGCCCGTCGCTCCGTGGACCTTTCGCGGAGAAAAGATAGGGACGACAGCGACGGCACCTGCCACCGCCTTAAAGTTGTCCAGTCCGTCCGAGTCGACGACACAGCCCGCACCGAGGTCGGAACCCGTCCCCGGCCGTGCATACGTTCTCGGCCCACGCGGCGGATGTTATTACCTAAATGACCAGGGCATAAAGATCTATGTCAAAGACAAAAGTCTTTGCAATAAACCTCAACAATGAAAACCTGTCCAAGTTGCGGCAAAGAGGTTAGGGCCGAAAGGACCGTTTGTGGATGCGGCGAGCTGCTTCGTGCCGAAGTAACGCAGGTTCACGCCTGGGAAACCGAAACTGTATTAGGAACACGCCAGGCGCCCGCCCAGAGGCGACATTTTACAGTCCTGATCGCCTTGGTTATCGGCCTTACGATCTTGGGGGTTGCCTGGATCGGCATCCGTCAAAACCTGACGGCCGCAAGCTCTGAGAATAAGCACGAGCCTCCAACATCACCCAGCCAAACTTTGACCGCTGACGATACTCGATCGCATGCTGACGATCTGAGGTCGAGTTCATTGTCGTCGCAGGAGGGCGTCTTTATTCTTTCGCAAAATGCCCGATCGACCGCAATGCCTGCAAAAGCTTCGCGTGTTCAGGCTGAAAGATCAGGCGCGATCAGCCCGACGGCGGCCGAGACAGATTCGCCGTCTACCGAATCTCTCGAATCAAATTTGCTCGAGTCTGCTCCGGCGCCGCCGTCCTCAACGGACGGTGAAAATTCTCCTGCGGACTGCAAGCCCGACAGCTCACTTAAGAGGCCTGAGCAGTCCACGCCTGCTAAAGTTCAAAGATCATCGACCTCGTCGGACAACGGCCAACCCTCCCGGACCTACATTCTCGGGCCGCGCGGCGGCTGCTTTTTCGTGACTCCCGGCGGCGGCAAGAAGTATGTCGACCGCGGTCTCTGCCCGCAGAGCGCAACGACCGGCGCGCGGCAGTGAATGTCGATCTCACGACTAGCGGTTTCAAGATCCAGTCCATTCCCTATTCATGAGCAGCCGTCCTACCGGCGCTAACCCTAGACAGCCGACCCATTCTCTGCAATCATTGACGGGAATTTGCACCGTACCGTTGAATGACGTCTACAAACCTCGTCGGATTCGAAGACCTGCCGCAGACACTTCCGCACTATTGTTTTGAATCCTTTCGGCGAAGCAACAAACCGGACGCACTGTGCTTTAAGAACGAGAGCGGATGGCATCGGATCTCGGGCACCGAAGCGATCGACCGGGTCCGCAGCATCGCCCTGGGGCTCTCGGCCCTGGGAATCAAAAGAGGCGACCGCGTCGCGATCATCTCCGAAAATCGCCCTGAATGGTCATTGACGGACCTCGCTCTGCTCTGCCTGCGGGCGGTTATCGTTCCGATCTACACAACGCAGGCGGTCGACCAGATCCGCTACATTTTGGAAAACTCCGGGTCGAAGCTGATCTTTGTTTCGGGCCGCAAGCTGTACAAACATGCTGCCGAGGCTATCCGCCGCGTCGAGAGCATTGCACACATCGTGTTTTTTGACGCGGACGATACTCTGGACACTGGGACGAGCGCGGTGACGCTCGACGACGTGATCACGCGCGGCGAGAAGCTTTCCCAAAACGACGGCGTCTTCGATGATCTGCTTTCGCACCTCGAGACCAATGACCTCGCGACTATCATCTACACCTCCGGCACAACAGGCGAACCGAAAGGTGTGATGCTGACGCATGCCAACTTTGTTTCGAATGTCGTCGCGATCTCGAAAGGGCTGCCGATCACGCGCAATGACCGTTCGTTGGCTGTTTTGCCGCTGTCGCATATCTTTGAGCGGACAGTCTTTTACGTGCTGTGCTCGAACGGCGTTTCGATCAGCTACTGCGCCTCGTTCGACCAGTTGGCCGGGCATCTGCATGAAGTAAAACCGACGATCATGACCGCCGTGCCGCGACTGTTTGAACAGGTCTATCATAAGATCGTCAAGAAGGGCCGCTTGGCCGGCGGCTGGAGATCTCGACTCTTCGAATGGTCGCTTGACATCGGTCAGCGGTATTGGGCGTACAGAGACAAGCATGAATCGGTGCCCGCGTCACTTGCCGCAAAACACGCTCTCGCGAACCGGCTGGTCTTTTCGAAATGGCGCGACGGTGTCGGCGGCAAGCTGCGGTTCTTTGTCTCGGGCGGTGCGCCATTGTCGAAGAAGCTCTCATACGCATTCTGGGCCGCCGGCATTGCCATCCTGCAAGGTTACGGCATGACCGAGGGCTGCATCGTCTCCGCCAATCGCCCTGAGGACAACAAGATCGGCTCGATCGGCAAACCGTTCGCCGGCATCGAAATGCAGATCAGCGAGAAGGACGGTGAGATCCTGATCCGCGGTACGAACGTGATGCAGGGCTATTACCATAAGCCCGAGGAAACCGCCCGCGCTCTCGACGCCGAAGGCTTTTATCACACGGGCGATGTCGGCTATCGAGATCACGACGGACATTTCTACATTACCGACCGGCTCAAAGACCTGTTCAAGCTCTCGAACGGCAAATACGTCGCGCCGCTGCAGGTCGAGAGCCTTCTGAAACAGAGCCCGCTGGTTTCGCAGGCCGTTGTTGTCGGTTCCGGCCGTAAACAGGTCGGCGCTCTCATAGTGCCCGATTGGGACGCTCTCAAAGAGGCTATGAAGGAACAGGGCGTCTCAACCGAAGGCTCGCGAGAAGAGCTTGCCGGCAACCCTCAATTTGTCAAACGCGTCCAGACGGACGCCATCGAACTTACCCGAGAGCTGAGCGACTATGAACGCGTCAAACGCGTATATCTGCTGCCGCGCGAATTCTCGATCGACAAAGGCGAGATGACCCCAACGCTCAAGATCAAACGCAGCGTCATCGATGAGAAATATCAGGAAGCGATCGACGAGATTTGCGGCTAATATTTTGTGTTCAAGCTTTAGCTTGCCCTTAAAACCCAAGCAAATATTCCAGCCGCAAAATATGGATCGTCTCTTTTGCGATCAGCGCTTCGGCCAGTTCCATTAGCGGAGCAGGCATCGGCGGAGCAGTAGTTTCTGAATCAGACGGCGGATATGCCCGGTAAAACTCCAGTTCAGCCGCGCAAAAGTCACACTCGGCCAAATGCACGGCCATTTTCAGGCCGTATTCGCCGGCGACCTCGCCGCCGAACAGGTCGACAAGCTCCCACGATGATGGACAGGTAATTTCTTTTCGAAAGTCAGACATTCGAGCAAGCGGTCCCGGGCCAAGGCGGACAACACTACGGCCGGGAGTTCATCGGACACAGATATCAATTCTCTTTTTTCGTTACACTCACGATAAATCCGCAATTCACAGTTCCTTCCATAATATTTCGCCTCAAACCCATCAAAATCGCCGCCAAATGCTATATTGCTAAACAATGCACAACACCAGAAAAACCTGTTGCCGTTTTTTTCTAATCCTGCTACTATTCTAAATGTCGGCGGTGAGCCACTCGAGACTCGCAGCGACACCTTCCAAATTAATCGCTATGCTCGGCGGCTAGTTTCAAGCAAATTCAACCCAGGACCTCCGGTTTTGATCCATCGAAACTCAATTCTTTTGAGCTTCCCGGCTAGAACTACACCTGAGAGAAGCGATCCAGGCTGCCCGCAGCACCACATAATGGCAAATCCTAAAGCAGACAAGCAAAATGAGCGGCCCCGCTCACAAAATCAGCGTCAGCTCAAGATCGGCAAATGGGTCGAGAGCCTAAAGGCCTCAGACGTTAACCAGATCTGGCTTGAGCTGCATCGCCTCGTATCCTCGCATCCCCTCGTCAGGGCCTCAAAACAGGCCGGCTTTCTTGTCGAAGAAGGCAAGTACAACGCCTACACCGACCTCACCCAGGAATTATTTGTCGCTCTGCTCAGCAAAGAGCGTTTTCAGCATTATCTCGACACCGAGATGTCGGATGCCGAGATCGAGGCCGAGATCAGCCAGATCGAGCTGACAAACATGCTGACGGCCGAGCTAAGAAAGCGGTACCCGGAAAGCTATCGTCTGGCCCGCCGAATTTCGACGCTGATCCAGTCCGGCTCGCAATTCAAACGATTTGACAACATCGGCAATCCCGAACAGCACCGCCGCCTCGCCGACCGGCTTTACGGTCTGGCCGATTGGCCCGACACAAAGACTCACCGCGACGTTCAGGAAATGCACGACCGCGTAAAAGTTGTCTCGTTCCAGGGCCGCGACACGAGAATGGTCGGCTGCACCGGCGATGCACAGATCGTGATCAGCAACGTCGAGCTTGAGAAACTGATCGTCCGAGTTTTCAAGGCTGTCGACTCCCCCGTCGATGTCCGCTCCCTGCGGTCGTTCGTGATGTCGCGGCTGCCCATAATGGACATTCACCTTGTGCCAGTCGGCGGCACGCACGACAACGAAGATGACGACCGGCCGGTTTTCGAATTTACCGACACACGCGAGACGCCCGAACAGGACCTGCTCCGCACCGAGGCCGAACGCGCCGCCGCCGGTTTTGTCGACAACTTTCTTGCCGATCTCAGCAAATCGGTTCGCGGCAAAGTAAAACAGTACGACCGAATGATCAACGTCCTCTGGCACTGTTACCTTGTCACCAACGGCGGCACCCAGCTCGAGGTCGCGGATATGCTCGGGGTGTCGGACTCGCTGGTTTCCGACTACCGCAAGCGGATCGAAAGCAATCTGCAGCAGCTTACCTTTAACGGTATCAACGAAGCCCGCCAGTTCGAACGTGCCCTCAAATCCCGCGTGCGAGTGATGCTCTCGACTGTCGACCAACCGGTGGCGGTCTAAGCCCTCCATTTTCAGCGATCTTCACCAGGTTTTCGACAAAAGTGTCCCAACCGCGCATGCCGCTGTCCCACTCTGCGCGTGGGACACGCAAACCACAGAAAACAGACCGCTTACGGCTGCAAAACGGGCCTTGTCTCACGTTTTTTTAAAAAACTGCGCCACGTTGTGCTACAGCACCTCTAAATAACAGAGAACACGATGTTTACCGCTGAGCCCATCTGACCGGAAGGCCGATCTTACGTGAGACAGTCCTCGAGAATCCGAACCGCATATTCACCAGGTTTCCCCCGGTGTGGAAATTGTCAAAGAGCCAAGGAACCCGACGCAACATGCGTACTACAGCCCGTAACCATTATATCACGCTTGTCAAGGTCGGCGATTTATCTTCGCATCAGCGAACCTCGAAAAATCGCCGCAAAGGCGACTCTTATTTGCGTTTACAATCGAACAGGTTTGCGGTATAAAACCGTTCATCTTTTGAAGCGAGTTTTTGGTATACTCTAAAAGGCCTAGTTTTCGGGTTAGGAGACTCCCTTATGCACCGACAGTTAACTTTAGCGATTAGCATTCTGGCCTTTGGGGTGGTTGGACTCTTTGCTGAAATGAGAGCCCCCATTGGATCTATAGGTCCGAGTAACGATGCAGTA
>DASXPW010000427.1:0-4228 GCA_036493385.1 Pyrinomonadaceae bacterium | reverse complement strand
ACAGGTAAAAAGTGCTTTAGCATTGATGGCTTCCATGCGGCTCGTAATCGCATCTATCCCGTAACCGGAAAAGACTGGGACAGCAATGCCGCCAAGGCGGTTGATCGCTAATAGCGCGACGACGGTTTCGAGGATCATGGGAAGATGAATGCCGACGGCGTCTCCTTTTTTAATTCCTAGATTCGAAAGTGTTCTAACGCAAATATCGACGTTCTTAAGCAAAGCATCATATGTGAGTGTTTTGGAATCGCCCGTTTCACCTTCCCAGATCACCGCCGGCTGGTTTTTCATCTCATCCGTCTGCCAGCGGTCGAGACACATGGTTGTGATGTTGAGGCCGGCGCCGGTCAGCCACTTTGGAACCTCGATGCCGTCGGACGTGTCGAGGAGTTTCTTGTACGGCGGGTCGAATTTTATGTCGAGAAATTTCAAGACCTCTTCGGTAAATTTTTCAACGTCGCGGATCGAGAATTGGTACAGCTCGTCCCAGGTCGAGACGCCGACTTGGCGCATAAAGCGCGTGAGCTGGGCGCGTTCAATGATGTCGGCTGTCGGAGTCCAGGCGATGGTCTGGTGTTCGAGGAGGTTGATGTCGGTCATGGCTGAAATGTCAGATTAGCACAAGAGAATTGTCTGCCGCGGATCATCGCTGATATCGCGGACCAGCCAAAGCCTCTGTCTGCTCCTTTATTTGTCCGTTGTCTTATCCGCGTCATTCGCGAGGATCCGCGGCGAAAAATAAAAAAGACGGGCTCGCGCGATGCCCGCCTCGGTGTGCTTGATCTGTGGTTAGTGTTACGGCCGCCGTCCGCGTGTCTGCCCGTCGTGCTTTTGACGATAGATATCGCGGCTGGTCCGGTTCAGGTCACGCTCGAGACGCTGGCGTTCGCGCGGGCTTAGACCGTCGCCCGTTCGACGATAACGGTTTTCGACCCGGTCGACACGATCTTGTTCGCGGTCGAGCCGCAGCGCTTCACGTTGAGTCAATTCACCCGAAGCGACCCCTTGATAGATGCGTCGTTCCTGACGCGTTTCACGTGCGTTTATGTTGTGGTTGCGTCGATATGTCTGTGCGTTGGTCACGATCGAAAATCCGATCATAAAAACGACCGCCGCTAAGACGATTCCAAGTTGTTTTTTCATGGTTTATCCCCCATTTTGTTGGTTTTTAGACGGACCGGTAACGCGACCTGCAGGGGAAAGAGAGGCAGGACAACCGGCTCCGAAGTTTGGACGGGGCTGGCGCATATTTGGCCGAAAATTGTTATTTTGTTTATGGTTTAAAATCGGCTCAGGCAAAGCTCGCAAAGAACGCAAAGCGGTCGCGGACCGGCGGCTCGGCGACGAGTTGAAGATCGTATGGACGAAAACATCATTAATATTCATTTGCCTCGAGATCTGTTTTCAGGCAAAACCGCCATCGTTACCGGCTCGTCGCGAGGTGTCGGTCGCGCGACTGCGCTCAGGCTGGCAGAGGCCGGAGCCAATGTTGTGATCAATTACTTGTCGAGGCATACGGAGGCAGATGAGGTGGTCGCTGAGTGCCAAGCAAAAGGTAGACAGGCGATCGCCGTACAGGCCGATACTTCTGATCTTATCGAAGCCCTGAAACTAGCCAAAGCGGCGATAGAAAAATTTGGCGGGATCGATCTCCTTGTCCTGAACGCCGGTGTCTGGGAAGGCGCGCCGATCGACGAAATGTCAGAAGAAATCTGGAACAAGGTCATCAATACGAACCTGAAATCGGCGTGGGCGATGACCAAGGCCTGTGTTCCGTCGATGAAGAGACGTTCGTCCGGCGCGATCGTGATGGTCTCGTCCACTTCGGGTCAACGGGGTGAAGCTAACTATTCAAATTACTCCGCGTCAAAAGGCGGCATGATCTCGTTCACGAAAGCTTTGGCGACCGAACTTGCGCCAAAGATCAGAGTAAATTGTGTTGCGCCCGGCTGGATTGATACGGCAATGGTTCGGCCGGTAATGGAAGACGACGAATACCTCGAAAGTGTTCTGAACACCATCCCGCTTCACCGAATGGCGACGACCGATGACGTTGCATTGTCGATCTGCTTCTTATTATCCGACTGGTCGAGGCACATCACCGGTGAGATCTTGAATATTAATGGCGGTTCGGTGCTTTGCGGATAGCCGAGTCTGCCCGCTAATTACGCGAATTAACGCGAATCGAAAAACTCAAATTTCATTATTAGCTTATTTTTGCGCTATTCGCGGGTAAATCTTTGCTATATCGCCGCTTTTGCCTTAATTTTACAAACAATAGTGAACGAAAATGCGGGTCCGACAGTGATGAAATTTGGCGGCACGTCCGTTGGCGACGTGGCCGCTTTTCAGCGCGTTTGCGACATCGTTTCCTCGCAGTCAGATCGGCAGCCGGTCGTCGTTACTTCGGCGATGACGAAGATGACGGATGCTTTGCTGGCCGCGTTTGAGACCGCAAGAAAGGGTGACGCAGAGACAGCATTTGAGTCACTCGAACCTCACTTTGCTCGCCACGCCGAGGTGGTCGAGTCGCTGGTGTCGGCGGACAACAAGCCGGCGTTCACAGCCGAGCTTCGTTTTGCCCGAGAGGAGTTGTCGGACCTTCTAACACGCGTCGCAAGGCGATCTCTGCCGCTGCAGATGCTAAAGGACGCGGTCGTCTCATACGGCGAACAGCTTTCATCGCGACTGCTTACGGACGTCCTGCGGTCTCACGATGTTAATGCTCGCCACATGGACTCACGGCGGCTCATCGTCACCGACGACGAGTACGGCGCGGCGCAACCGATCTGGGACGAAACGCGTGCGTTGATCCGCGATGAACTGCGGCCTTTGATCGCAGCGCGCGAGGTGCCAATACTTGGCGGCTTTATTGCGGCCAGCCGCGCGGGCGAAACCACGACGCTTGGCCGCGGAGGTTCAGACTATTCGGGAGCTATATATGCTGCGTGTCTCGAAGCGCGAGAGCTGCAGATCTGGACCGACGTAACTGGCGTTCTCACGTGCGATCCGCGGGTTTGTCCGGAGGCGAGAACGCTCAGAACGCTCTCGTATGAAGAGGCGGCCGAGCTTGCGTATTTCGGCGCAAAAGTGCTGCATCCGAAAACCATTCAGCCGGCTGTTGATCTGGAAATTCCCGTTCGGGTTTGCAATTCTCGCGAGCCCAATGAGCAGGGAACAATGGTATTGCCGGCCGCAAAGTCGACGCCGCGAAAAATAAAATCGATCGCGCATAAAACGGGCATCACCGTCCTGCACATAACATCAGCCCGCATGCTCGGCGCATACGGTTTTATGAGCGCTATCTTTCAGATCTTTGAGCGACACCGGACGGTCGTAGATGTCGTGACGACGTCGGAAGTCTCTGTGTCGCTCACGCTCGACAACACAGCCGCACTGGACGCGGTCGTTGCCGATCTAACGCGCATCGGATCGGTCGACATCGAACGCGATCAGGCGATAATTTGTCTCGTAGGCAGCGGCCTGCGAAACACAGCCGGCGTCGCTGCTCAAATATTCTCGGCGATCGCCGATTTCAACGTGTCGATGATCTCGCACGGCGCATCGGGCGTGAATATGACCTTTGTTGTGGATCAAGGCGTTGTCAAAGATGTGATCACAAAGCTCCATCAGACGTTCTTTACGGAGGAAAATCGATGAAGCTTATCGTTGCGGTCGTCGGGTTGATCATCTGCGCGGCTTGCGGTGCTCGCGGGCCTTCGTATTCAGAGGCGGAATTTCCGGCGCGTACGGTAACGGTCAGCGGTGAACAATTTGCGTATCGCGTCTATATTCCGCCTAACCGGCAAGAGGGCGCTCAACTGCCTGTGATGCTCTATCTTCACGGCAGCAATCGCCATGGGACGGACAACCAATCTCAGCTTGCCGATCTTTACGAGAACATCGAGGGCTTTCCGCAAAACTGGAATTTCATCGTGGTGGTCCCACAATGCCGCGATAACACGTTTTGGGCCGGACCGATGATGGATCAAGCTATTGCCGCGCTTGATGCAACGGTTAAGGAGTTTGGCGGTGACGAAGATCGACTTTACCTCGCTGGTTACTCAATGGGCGGTTTTGGCGCGTGGCAAACCGCGATCACATATCCGTGGAAGTTTGCCGCGATCATTCCCGTAGCGGGTGGCGTTGAACATATCGGCGAGCCTAGCGAACATGAGAAAGCGTTACTGTCTGCACAAGCCGCGGCGGCAGCGTCGGCACCTAATGT
>DASXPW010000426.1:0-14089 GCA_036493385.1 Pyrinomonadaceae bacterium | reverse complement strand
ATATTGACGGTCAGGAAGTTACGGTTTTTAGGGACGCGAGAGCGATAATAAAGGGCACAGACGATCCGGCAGTCGCCCGTTCGATCTATGCCAGGTATGTCGGCACCTGAGACAAGATCGAACACGGCTACTCGTTTCGTCGTATTAAGAAATATAAGGGTAGCCTGCGGGAATAATATGTCGTGGGCGGATCTCTCGCGTTAAAAGGTAAGGCGATGGCAGCGCGACCAAAAATTGTGATCATCGGCGGCGGGTTTGGCGGCCTCTGGGCTGCCTTCGCCTTTAAGAACAAGCCGGTCGACGTCACGGTGATCGACCGAAAAAATCATCACGTTTTTCAGCCGCTTCTCTATCAGGTCGCGACCGCCGTACTTAGTCCGGGAGAGATCGCCCAGCCGATCAGGCGAATTCTTCACAATGCAAAAAATATCGAGGTCATACTCGGCGAAGCGGTCGATTTCGATACGGACGCAAAAGCCGTTTTTCTCGGCGACGGCTCACGAGTCAGTTACGATTATTTGATCGTTGCCGGCGGTGCGCGACATTCGTATTTCGGACACGATAACTGGGAAGCCGCCGCGCCCGGTCTTAAGACGGTCGAAGATGCGCTCGAAATGCGACGGCGGATCCTGCTTGCTTTCGAACTCTCTGAACGCGAAGCATACCTCGACAAAAAGATCGAGCCGCTGACTTTCGTCGTCGTTGGCGGCGGACCGACTGGTGTCGAGCTCGCCGGTGCGATCGGCGATATTGCCCGCCAAGCTCTCAAGCAGGATTTCAAGGTGATCGACACGACAAATTCGCGTGTCATCTTGTTTGAAGGCGCCGATCGCATCCTCGGCACCTATCCAGCGAGCCTCTCGGCAAGCGCAAAGCGACAGCTTGAATCGATCGGCGTCGAGGTCAGACTAAACAGCTTCGTCACCGATATCGAATCAGGCCGCGTTAAGGTCGGCGACGAGTGGATCGACTGCGACGTCGTTCTATGGGCGACGGGCGTTGCGGCCTCACCGCTCGGAAAGCAGCTTGGAGTCGCGACCGATAAGGCTGGACGCGTTTTCGTAAATCCCGATCTTTCGATACCGAACGCGAAAAACGTCTTTGTGATCGGCGATATGGCGTCGCTAAAAATGGAGAACGGCGAGCCCGTTCCGGGTGTCGGAGGCGCGGCGGAGCAAATGGGCACCCGGGCCGCGAAAAATATCCTGGCTGATATTGCCAAAAAACCGCGCGTCAATTTTTCGTATTGGGACAAAGGCACGATGGCCACGATCGGTCGCAGCAAAGCGATCGCGGACATTCGCGGGTGGAAATTCTCAGGGCTGATCGCCTGGTTCATGTGGCTGTTTCTGCACATCGTGCTGCTTATAGGCTTTCGCAATCGAATGGCCGTCCTCATCGACTGGGCCTGGGCATACCTCACGCGCGAACGCAGCGCACGGCTCATAACCGGCGATGCCGAAGAGCTTCGCGATGCGCTTGAATTCATGCAGGCCCGTCCCGAATCATCGATCGCCGAGGTCGTCGCTAAGCCGAAAGCAACGGCGGCAAAGTAAGTAAATGATGCTTCTCACTTCTGACTTTTTCCTTCTTACTTAGTTTGTTAAGGCGAATTTTGGCCCGCCAGTTTCGATGCTCTTTCCCGAAATTTACGCTAAACTTTCGATACAGGTAATTTTCCGTTCTATCCGAATCAATGAATCGACTTATAGTCTCGTGTTCTCTGGCAATTTTTTTTGCGTTTAATATCTTTGCGGCCGGGCCGTCCGTTTGGTCCGTCAATTCGCGGGCCGAGGTGATGCGCGGCGATGCTCACGGCGTCTCGATCGACGAATCGGGAACAATAAGGCTTGCTCCGAAACTTACAGAAGTTTATCGCACCGATCAGCCGTATATCTGGTCGAGCGCGGTTGACGCGGCCGGCAATGTTTACCTGGGCACGGGCGGTGATGGAAAGATATTTAAAGTCGACGCGGGCGGAAAAGGAACTTTGTTTGCTGATCTGAGTGAGTTAAACATTTCAGCGTTGGTGATCGGGCGTTCGGGCGAACTCTTCGCCGCATCGTCACCCGACGGCAAGGTTTACCGCATCGACGCAAGCGGCAAGACTGAGGTCTATTTCGACCCGAAACAAAAGTACATCTGGTCGCTGGCTGTGCTTGCGGACGGCTCGCTCGCGGTCGGCACCGGCGAAAACGGGCGCTTATACAAGGTACGCTCCGCCGGTCAAACACCGGAGACGGCGCTGCTCATAGATACAAACGAGACGCACATTATTTCACTCGCCGTTGACAAAAACGGCGATCTCTACGCGGGGACCGATCCGGGCGGGATCGTGCTGAGATTTGGAGCTGACGGCAAGGCTTTCGCCCTACTAGATGCACCTTTGCGCGAGATACACGCGTTATCGGTTGGTCCGGACGGCTCGGTGTATGCTTTGGCACTTGGAGAATCGGTTGGAACGACGAAACCGTCGACGCTCGCTTCGCCTGAGGCAAAAACACCCGTCGTCGCGCCGACGCCGCAGCCCGTCGCCAAGAGCCGCTACGATCTCACTAACGCAAAGTCTGCCGTTTACCGGATACTCACGGACGGCGGTAACGACCTGATCTGGGCGTCGACGGATGCCGTCGCATTTTCGATCTATGCTTCAGCAAACGGTGTGCTTCTCGGCACATCTGATAAAGGACGTATTTTCAACGTAACAAACGACGGTCGCGAGACACTGGCGCTGCAAACCGAGGCCGGCCAGATCTCGAATATCTTTCCGAGCCGCGGCGGCCTTATGGCCACAACAAGCAATCAGGGCCTGCTCTATCGAATTGGTAGTGAGACGGTCAGCGAGGGCTCGTATGAATCGTCCGTCCTCGACGCCAAATCTTCGGCGTCTTGGGGACGCATCTGGTGGCGTTCGTCGGGCAGCGTACAGATCCAGACTCGCAGCGGCAACACGAGCGACCCGGACGAGACGTGGAGCGTGTGGAGCGGATCGCCTGCCGCCGGTGCGAGTTATCAGATCGCGAGCCCAAAGGCAAAATACTTACAGTGGCGGGCAGTGCTCAAAAATAGTGAAACGCCCGCTCGACTTGACGAGGTCGATGTTGCATATCTGCCGCGAAATATCGCGCCGGAGGTTCTGAGCATTCAAGTGCTGCCGACGAATGTCGGGTTAGCGTCAACTCCCGCGGCACAGGTCGATCCAAATATCGCGCTGTCAGGCCTCGAGCCGTCCGTATTCGGCGTCGCAACCGTATCAGCCGCGCCGAGAAAGGTGTATCAGCGCGGCGCGACTTCCCTGCAATGGACCGCGGAAGATCGAAACGGCGATAAACTCGTCTATGACGTTTTCTATAAGCAGGTTGGAGATACGCAGTTTCGGCTCTTGCGCGGGGATATTGATGAAAATTTCATAACCATAGACGGACAGTCATTGGCTGACGGCAGATATATCTTTAAGGTCGTTGCTAAAGACTCGCCGTCGAATCCGACAGGTACTTCTCTTTCGGGCGAGCGCACCGCCGACCCTATAGACATCGACAATACTCCGCCGGTCGTTTCGCCTGGCCAACCGACCGTCACGGCTGATACGGCGCGAGTGACCTTTTCGGTGTCGGACAAAGCCAGCTATCTGACTCGGGCCGAATATAGTGTGAACGGCGGCGATTGGCAACCGGTTTACGCTGACGACGGAATTTCAGACTCGCCAGATGAGCGATACACCGTTGAGGTGACGGTGAAGACCGCGGGCGAGAACGTGGTCACGCTAAGGGCATTTGATGTGAACGGAAATTCGGGGAATGCTCGTGCGTTGATACGGAAATGAAATCTATTTTTTAGGCAGCGCCATTGTCTGCCCTTCTGAGTCCATCTCGAGGTGTCGTGTTGTGCTGTCGGTCACGCTCGGCGGCACAAGGTCGCCCGTCTTGAACCGAGACTCGGGCTCGACGTACGTCGTTTGGGTTGGCGGCAGGGCAGATGGGTTTCCGCCGCCCAATGCGGTGCCCGAAACCATCGGATTGTAAACCGGCAGTCCGCGCTCCGCTTTCCTTAACTGCACAAGCTGGGCCACACCCGCGCCCAGACTGGTAAATGCCGGGATCAGGAGCCAGAACCACCAACCGCGCCCGCCGCCGTTTATTGCGAGGACACACGCTACGACTATAAAGGCAAGTCCCGTAAACATCTTGACGATCGCGCGATCCCAACTGACGGGCTTCCCTTTGCGGTCGACCATCGGTCGCGCGGGCTGAAGCTGCCCGGTGAGGGCCTGCGAAACGTTACCGAGATCGGTGCCGCAGCTACGGCAGAATTTACCGGTCTCGGGATTTTGTGTTCCGCATTTCGGACAAAACATAGATCAGCTCCTATTTGCGCTTCGCGATTCGCTGTCGGCGTGCCTCAAAAAGAATAACGCCCGCCGCAACCGAAACGTTCAAAGAACCTATTTTTCCATACATCGGAATTTTTACCAACACGTCGCATTTTTCCGCGACCAGACGATGAAGACCGCTGCCTTCGCTCCCAAGGACAAGTGCCGTAGGACGGTTCCAATCCCATTCGGCGTAGTCAGTCGTCGCGTCGCCCGCGGCTCCGGCGATCCAGATGTCTTTTTCTTTTAGGTCATCAATTAGTCGATTTAGGTTTGGCACCTTTGCGACCTTTATGTATTCCGTGGCACCGGCTGACGATCTAACGACCGTGTCGGTCAACCCGACTGCTCGACGTTCGGGAATCAAAACACCGTCAACACCGGCGCACTCGGCGGTCCGTAAAAGCGCACCGAGATTTCGCGGGTCCTCGATTCCGTCGAGTATTAAGATCAATGCAGTCTCACCGAGTCCGCTCAAGATCTCGTCTGCATCGGCATATTCGGCGGCCGAGGTGAAGGCAAGCACACCCTGGTGATTTGCATCCTCGGGAAGGAATCGGCTGAAGTTCTCACGGCCAACTCGATCTACCAAAATATCTCTTTGCCGTGCGAGATCGAGTATTTCAGAAATTCGCGATTCGCGAGCGCCTTCCGCGACAATAACCTTGTCGATACGGCGCGACCCGACCCGCAAAAGCTCGAGCACCGGCAGAAGGCCATAAACTACCGGGCGATCGGCCGACTTCTTTTTAGGACGAGTATTTCGCTGCGGCCCGTCGCGAACGTCGCGTTCTCTCTCTTGTCGCCGAGACCGTCTCATATCAGGTGGCGCTGCAGCCGCGAGAATCGACTAAGCTGCTCTGTGTTATCAACGACGGAGATCCGGTGAACACGGACGCCGCCAAATGAGGCGCGCGACAGACTGCTTGAACGATCGCTCTCGCCAACCGGCCAGATCTCGTCAAGCGCGGACCTGAGCGAACGGTAGGTGTCAACGAGCTTGGACGCCGAAAAACTTTTAAGGAGCGCTTCGGTGAGTATCTGCATGTTCTCGACACCGGTCCCACGCATTTGACCGCCCAAGCACGAAAAATCAAACCCCGACGGGCGAATGCGAAAGCCAAAGACGTCTGACGGCGGGTAGATGTCGAGCACGGGCTCGTCGCTTAGCGATTCGGCAGTGTCGGTAACTTTCAGCGATCTTTTGCTGCGCTTTGCCGTCGTCTCCGACCTTGTCTTGCAGATCACGCCCGTTACGAGCAGCAGGTGGTCCGTTTCGGCAAATTCAAACCGCGACGCGGTGTTGAAATCCATAAACGCCGCGCCCATCTCGCCAAACTCGATGCCGCGCAGACGGCTCGGCGGCATTTTTGGCATGAGCAGATCATCGCCGGCGATCGCGCACGGAAATCCGATCTCAGTCAATCTGGAAGCCGCGATCTGAGCCTCCGAGAGTGATCTGAGATACGCTACCGGAGCCGGAGCGCCTGAACGCATTAACTGCGCCAGAATATCAGGTTCCAAACGGAGGATCTCGGCGGCCTCGGCGGTGATATCGTCGTCAACTCGTCCCTGACCCAGATACACGATCGTAAAGCCATCCTCCCACGACTCTGGGCCCTGCAGGCTAAGTCTGACCGCCCCTGGCAATAGCTCCGTAAGCTCGAGGTCGCTGCCGCAATAGAGACATGCCGCGCGATTCGGCGGGTTTGTTCGTAAGCACGCGGCGCAGGCGATCAGCTCGTCGAATGGAAATCGCGGATCCTCAGCAATTGTCGAAATTTCTTTGGAGGTTTCCGTTTCGTCCTCGGAGGCCTCAGGCTCGTCGGCCATAATTCCATCGATATTAGCATCTGAACAGAGAATTTGCTTGACCCTGGCAGCGACTAGTTGCAAACTACTGGAAAGGGCGGTTTATCGGAAAGCGAACGTTTGAAAGAAGCCAATTTGAGCTGTATTTATTAGATCCGTTTTTGAATAAGAAAGTAGGTTTTATCGATATTTGATCCGACGATAAAGGTCAATTTTTCTGCAGCTCATTACATTTCAGAATTTCTAACGCTCGCCTTGCTCCGTTGCCGGTCGCAGATCAACTTCGGCGGGGTAACTAGAGATGCAGTTCGATACGAAGACGAGTTCGTCGTGGGAGTTCGGACACCGCGGCCGCGTAGCTGTTTTTATTGACGGCAACAATCTGTTTCACGCGGCACGCTTTCATAACATAGACATCGATTACAACAAGCTCTTGCGCGTTTTGCTCGGTGACGGTCGGCTGCTGAGAGCATTCTTTTATACCGGTGTCGACGTAGGGGCCGAGCGACAGCAGGGATTCTTGCTATGGATGCGGCGCAACGGCTTTCGGGTAGTCCAGAAAGAGCTTAAAACGTTTTACGACGGCACCCGGAAAGCAAATCTCGACGTTGAGATCGCGGTCGACATGCTCAGCCTTGCCGGCCGGTACGATACGGCTGTGCTGGTTTCGGGCGATGAAGATTTTGTATATGCGATCAATGCGGTTGCCTATAAAGGCTGTCGTGTGGAGGTCGCCGGTTTTCGCTCCAATTCGGCGCCGCGGCTTATCGATGTAGCTGATTTCTTTATTGATCTTGGTGACATTGCCGAACTCATCCGTAAGGACGTTACCCAGCCCGGCGATTACGATGTCCCGTCGTTCGTTCCACCCGAGGAAACCCTTCCGCGTTCGTCAGCGAAGGCGGCGGGAGCCGATCATTCGTCGCGGCTTCATAGATCACAACAGCTGATAGATCCTGCAACATCGTCGGCCGATGATGTTGGCAAGACAGGTGAATTTGTACGCGTCCGAGACGATAAATGAAGCTGTTCAGCCTGGCAGAGGCAAATGAGATAATTCCAGTTATCCGTCCAAAGCTCGACCGATTAAAGCAGCTCTCGGCTCGGCTCGGAGATCTGCGTGAGGATGCACGAGCCGCGGCCGCAGCTAGCCACATGGGCGGCGGCATGCCGGCCGGCCCGGCGTATGTGACGATGTTGTCTGAGATCGGAGCGATCATTGACGAGCTGGCGGAGATCGGTATTCAGCTAAAAGATCATTCCCGCGGGTTGATTGACTTTCCCAGCCTTCGCGAAGGTCGCGTTGTGCTCCTCTGCTGGCAGCTCCGCGAACCCGAAAAGATCGAATGGTGGCATGAGACCCAAGCGGGTTTTGCGGGACGCCAACACATTTAATTTCAAGGTTTTCCACAAGAGCGTTCATTTTTTGTTCGCAATTGGCGTCGGCCCAACTTCAATTTGTTCATAAGTTTACTATTGACCACTTAAAGTAACTTCTGATACTATCCGTTCTGATTCACCCGAATCGCTCACAATTCGAGCCCCGAAAAATCGAATCCTTTTGCCTTATGAACTGTCCCGTTTGTAACCGTACGCTGGCTCCTACGTTGTCAATCTGTCTTACTTGCGGCGCGATGATGAATGATTCGGTTCGCGAAGAGCTGCAGACTCGCGTCGCTGCACCTTCGACAAAACCTGAGCCGCGCCCGGCCCAAGGCGTTTCATCGCCGCGGCCCGAGACGATCGAAGTAGTTGCGGCACCGGCAAAGGCTCAATTTCCAAGGCCGTCTCCACCGCTCAGAAATATTACGACCGGAATTTCGGGTGCAAAGACCAGCCCGACACTCGTCGAATTTCAAAATCGAAATGCGATCGTTCCCGACTGGCGGCTACAGCTTCAGAATTCCGTTCGCCAGCGGAAGGATCTGCCCACAGGTAACCAGGCCGACGCAATAGGACAGACCCGTCTCGTGACAGACGGGGCAACTGCTCTTAAAGCCGAGGTTGTGACAGAGGCTGATGTTGCGCCCGCGCCGTCACATTCAAATCCGAAAGTGGCCAACGCTCTCAAACGTATCAATGAGTCGCGAAAGACGTTTTTGCCCGAGGAGAAGAAGTCGAAAACGGCGGTTAAGCCGGCGCCGGCAAAAAATTATCCATTCAATGTCGTAACTAAAAACGCGCCGCCGACGCCGCCTCAGCGGACTGCGGTCGACGCGCGCGCCGTTGTTGTCGAGGCGCCTAAGCCGAAGCTCGTTCCGACATTTAAGATCGAAAAGAAATACGATACGAACAAGCTTCCACGCATCGCGGAAGAGCCAGCCACTGTGAAGGCTCCGAGCGAGCCGCTTCCGCCGATCGAGATGCCGCAGACACCGATCGCCGAAAAGGTCCCTGAAATTTTGATCCGTATTACGAAAACCGAAACCGCAGTGCCGGATGTTGTCGGCGAAAATGATGTGATCGAAGACCTGGCTCCTGTCTCGATGCGGTTCAATGCGGGTTTGTTCGATCTGATCATCGGCGGATTCTCGAGCTTTGCGTTGCTGTCACCACTCGTGATCTGGGGTGGAAACTGGTTCTCGTGGTCGGGTGTTGCTGCGTTTGGCGCCGTCTGGGCGACGGTAATGTTTCTCTATTTGACGATCGCGATCGGGATGCATGGAAAGACGCTGGGAATGCGAATGTTCGGTTTGGAGTTGATCGACGCCGAAGAGAATGACTATCCGACCTTTCATCAGGCAGCCGTGCATTCGGCGGTTTACCTGCTGACCGTTCCGCTGCTTGGTGTGGGCCTGATACCGATGATCTTTAACGAGGAGCAGCGGGCCGCTCACGACCTTGCGGCCGGAACGATGATCGTCACCGAGTTTTAAGCATCAGATCATTTATTGATCCTGTGTCCAGAACGAGCGACGTCTCGTTTTGGACTTTTTATTTGCGGCCATAAAATCCTAATGATGGATCAAGCGACAATAGCGGCCGTTTGTGGCGAGCTGCGTGGCATCTTGCCCGGCCGTCGAGCCGGTAGGATCTTCACGCTTTCAGCGCGACAGGTGGCATTGGATCTTCGGCTCGCCGATCAACAATATCTCTTTATCGGATCGGAACCGAATGCTCCGCGCCTCTACCTGATCAAGCGACGCTTCAAAGATCTGGAAAAGCAGGCGTCGAACCCACTGCCGTTTCACCTTTTATTGAAAAAGCATCTTTCGGGCCTTGTCGTCACGTCGCTGGAAAAGGTTGCGGACGAGCGAATAGTTCGCATCGCGTTCGCCGGCGAAAGCGAATCGGGGGCTCAAGCCCGCTTTGCTCTGATCATTCAGCTCACCGGCAAGTCATCAAATTTATTTCTTCTTGACGACCGCGATCATATCGTTGCATCTCAAACGGCAAGCGATCATAACGGCCAGAGACCGGGCGAAGAATACGCCGCACCGCAAAGACCGGCTGGCCCGCTTAAGGACACTGCCGAATTCTCGACAGTATCCAGAGGTCACGACTCTATTTCGAATGCGCTTGATCGATATTACACAGACCGCGAGGCCGCACACAGATTCCGAGCACAAGCCAACGCAGAGATCAGGAAGATCAACACTGAGCTTGCGGGTCGGCAGAAACTGATCAAGCGTCTCAAGCACGATCTCGCCGGACACGGTGACGCCGATCGATGGAAAAGGTACGGTGACCTCTTGCTGGCAAATCTTGCTACAGCGAAACGAAAAGGCGACATGGTTCTGGTTACGGATTATTTCGACGACACGATGCCAACGGTTGAGATAGATGCCGACGAAAATTTGCCGCTGACCCAAACCGCCGAAGGCTATTTCAGGCGGTATAACAAGGCGCAGAACGCATCGAGAGAGATCAATGAGAGACTAAGAACGCTCGTCATCGAAATACAGAAGCTCGAAGGCCGGCTCGCCGAAGCCGAGAAGGCCGCCGCCGAAGGAAACGAGAGCTTTTTCGAGAAGTCTACAGCTAAGGTCGACAAAGACAGATCGCGAAAGCCCGCGAAACAAGGCTTTACCGGCGCCCGACAATTTACTTCGTCCGACGGGTTTCAGATCCTGGTCGGAAAACGGGCTGTCGATAATGATCAGCTTACATTTCGAGTGGCGGGCTCATTAGACCTTTGGCTACATGCTGCCGACTATCCGGGATCACATGTTGTGGTGCGAAACCCTAACCGCAAACAGATCCCGCAAAGGACACTTCTTGAGGCGGCCCAGCTCGCTGCCTTTTACAGCAGCGGAAAGTCGCAGCCAAAGGCAGCCGTTCACTATACGCAGAAGAAGTTCGTGAATAAGCCAAGAGGTGCGGCGCCTGGCCTTGTTCGGCTTGCGAGCTTCAAGACGATCCTTGTCGAGCCCGTGATTCCGCCGGCTATCGACAAGAAATAGGACCGCGACTCAGCGGCCCATCATTCGATTCACAGCTTTTTGTCGGCGCCGGATCCCGCGTCGGGCGGGGGAGCCGATGAGGTGTCCTCTGACGTTGGCTGACCGTTAATAAGCCCTCCAACGATCTCATCGATTTTTTTCACATTCTCGGGATTGGCACCCTTGAAGACGCCATGAAGGTTTCCGTCCTGGTCGACTATAAAACTTTGCGGGATGCCCGGAAATTTGCTGATATTCAGAAGTGCGGCCTGCGTCTTATCATCGCTGAAAACAACAGGGTAATTGATGCCCTTGTCGTGAATCACCTGATTGATGTCACTCATCATATGATCGCTCTCATCATCAGTATTTAGGCCGAGTATCTCGAATCCGTGATCGCCGTATTTCTGCTGCATCGCGACAAACGCGGGCATCTCCATAAGGCAGGGCCCACACCAGGTCGCCCATAGATTTATGAGCAAAACCTTTCCATGCTTGTCAGCGATCTTAAAGGTGGACCCGTCGAGATTCTTTAGGTCCGATTGCGCGACCGTTGAAACAAGTGGCGGAAATTCCGACGGCGCTTTTTCCTGGCCGACCACTGATAGTTGTGTCGTGGCAGGAGATGGCGAAGGAGGTGGAACGCTATTGCTGTCTACATTCGACGCGCTGCCGCCGCAGCCCGACAGCGACGACATAGCGAAAGCCAAGACCACGAAAACCAGAATATTAAATATAACTTCTTTCATCACGACTCTCACCATTAGACGCAGCAAAAACCTAATGCGTCGCTCTTAAATACTACTATAAACCCCGTGGCCGCCCTATGGACGCAGAGTGTATCAACCCACATCCTGCAGCTTCAGAACGATAAGCGTTGCAATGACCAGAAATCCGAACATGAACAATAGCACTACCTGATTCAGGACCTCGTTCATCCATGGATGGAGGAACACGATGTAGCCGCTCAGGTTTTCAGGGAGCTTTTTTGGATTCGGGATCGCCGGCGGCTCTTCCGCATGGGGCAGCGCCGGCGACATCCCGCTTCGCACCTGATTGTCATAATCGCGAAATTTTGCCTCGGCATCTTTTCTCCAATCCTCGATCGACTTTCGGGCGTCGGTGACCAGCTTGTCGTTCTCGGTCTCGATGTATTTGTAAAGTCCCTGGCCCTTTGATTCGCCATTTGGCTCGGCTCCCTCAGGTTCAAGGGTGTCGAGCGTCGAGTAACGCTTCATAGTGTCAAACGACCACGACGCGGGCATAAGCAGGCCGATGGCCCGGTTGGCACCGGTCGGCACGCCCACCAGCCCCGAAAAAAGTATCTGTGGTATAAGGATCAACGGTACCAGACTCGTCGCCATCTCGCTTGTCCGAACGAGCGCGGAAATGAGCAGACCGAGAGCGACTCCGACCGCGGCCGTCAACAGCATTGCTCCGAGCTGCGGCAAGCCCGCCATTTCGCCGGGCATCGCCATAACGCCGACAAGGTCGAGCAGCTTGAGCGGCACGAACAATAGCAGGCACTGAACTGCGACGATCCAGCCGATGATCAACAGCTTCGAGCCCAGATAAGGGAGAATTCCGAGATTGACCATGCGCTCGCGGCGATACACGGGCCGCTCGCGAATGATCTCGCGGGCAGCGACGCTGGTGCCGAACCAGATCGCCACAAGCGAGACGACAAAATAAAGAAAGTCGCGCGGCAGATCTGCGCCCATTACGAGAAACGTCAGCACGGCGATAACCGGCGCCTGCACAAATAGAATAAACAGGTTCAGCTTGTCTTTTGCGAGCACCTCCACATAACGACGTGACAGAGTTATCCATTGGCGGATCGCGCCGAAGATGCCAAGGCGCCGTTTCTTATAAACACGCGCGTGCTGCAGTGTGCCTACGGCTTTCAGCGGCTCCTCAATATTCGAACGATACTGAGGCGTTGAAAGGAATTGCTGTTTCCACTCGTTCGCGACGTGGTCGGTGATCGCAAGCCGATTGGCTTCGCCGTTCTTGCGGACCTGCTCCTCGACGGGCGCGTCGAGTTTGTCGTAAAGCTCTTTAAATGTCGAAGCGCCGAATTGCTTCAGTGCTTCGGCCGGCGTCCCGTAAAAGACAAGCTTGCCCCGCATCAGCAGGACGATCTTGTCGAACAGACGCACGTTCTCCATTGCGTGCGTCGTCATGATGACCGTCCGGCCGGATTCGGCGATCTGCCGGAAAAGCTTCATTATCTTTTCCTCGGTCGCAGGATCGAGGCCAGATGTGGGCTCATCAAGAAAGATCACCGAAGGCTTGGTGATGAGTTCAACGGCGATCGAGACTCGCTTTCGCTGACCGCCCGATAACTGGCTGATCGAAACATTTCGCCGTTCGGCAAGACCCGTGACATCGAGTATCTCGTTGATCGTTTGATTGATCTCAGACCGTGAAACGTCACGCGACAGTCTCAGCTTCGCGGTGTAGTAGAGCGTCCGATAGACGCTAAGCTCGCGATGTATGACATCGTCCTGCGGCACGTAGCCGATCGACTGTTTGAGCGAATCGAAATGTCTGTAAAGATCGAGATTGTTTATGAGGACGTTTCCGCCGCGGGCGGGGCGAACACCGTTCAGGGCGTCGATCAGCGTCGATTTACCCGAACCTGACGGGCCAAGCAGGCCAACGAATTCATTCGGTTGTATCGAGAGCGAGACCGAGTCGAGCAAGGTTATGCGCCCGCCGCCAAACCGATTCCGCACCTCACGCGATAGGTTGACCGCGTCGATCCGCGTTTTCGCTCGCGTGTCGAAGACGCCGATGTTCCCGGCCGCATCGACGCGAATGACAAAGGCTCCGATCTGGATCGAATCATCGGGGCCGACGGTCTGACGCGAAATGCGTACACCGTTTACGTAAGCCCCGTTCGTCGATCCAAGATCGTCGATGACGGTGTCGGTGCCGGACCGCACGAGCCGCGCGTGGCGTGTCGATATCTGAAGGCCGTCCAGCTTGATGTCATTATTGTCGCCGCGTCCGATCGTAAGCTCCTTTTTATCGCCGAAAGCGAGAGACATTAGCAGCTGCGCCTGCGATGCGTCGGCGGCTACGGTCGGGCCCTGCTCGACGCGGAAGACCATCGTTTTCGACGAGGCCGGCGCGACCGAGGGCAGCGAGGCTTGCTGGGCGACCGAGACCGATCGTTGGCCAGGCATCAGCGAACCCTCCGGCGCGACGAGTGACGGCGCATTGACCTTCATCACTGGTCCGCCGATGCCCAGCCGGATCTCATCGCCATGATAAAGCGGTGTCACAGCCGAGACGCGTTGCTCGTTGACGAGAGTGCCGTTAAAGCTCTTGTTGTCGTCAATCACTAAGTCGCCATTCTCGAATCGCACCTGAGCATGTCGCCGGGAAACCATCACGGCAGACGCCTCGAAGATCACATCACACGACGGGTCGCGTCCAAGCCAGATGCCCACGGAGGAAACATCTACGGGCTTGTGTCCGGGCTCGGAGACAAACTCGAGACGCGCGGTTTCCGTTTGAG
>DASXPW010000425.1:0-6977 GCA_036493385.1 Pyrinomonadaceae bacterium | reverse complement strand
AGTAAAGATATCATCCGAAACGACGATCACATCGGCGAGCTTACCAACCTCGAGCGTGCCTTTCACATCTTCCTGAAATTCGGCGTAGGCAGAACCCCAGGTGAACGCGCGGACGGCTTCGTCGACGGTGAGCTTTTGTTCCGGCACCCAGCCATTGGGAAATTTGCCGTCGGCTGTCTGGCGGGTGACGGCAGCCCAGATACCAATGATCGGGTTCGGCGTCGCGACCGGCGAGTCAGAGCCGAATGCGAGCACAGCGCCGCTATCGAGCAGCGAGCGAAAGGCGTATGTTCCCTTGATCCGCTTTTCGTCGATGCGTTTCCAGGCCCAACGGCCATCGTCCACCAAATGGATCGGCTGCATCGACGCAACTATCTTTAATTGGCCGAATCGCGGGATGTCCTGCTGCCTCAGATGCTGAGCGTGCTCGATGCGGTAGCGGCGGTCGCGAGGGCCATTCGCCTGCTCGACCTTTTGGTAATAGTCGAGGATGGTCGCATTGGCGCGGTCGCCGATGGCGTGGATCATCACCTGCAGACCGGCCTTATCTGCGGCGATCATATTCTCCTGCATGCCGTTCGTGACCTCGGCGCGAGGCACTCCCGATGTGTTCGGCGCATCAAGATACGGTTCAAAGAACCAGGCGGTGGTCGAGCCGAGGCTGCCGTCGGCGTAGCCCTTGAGGCAGCCGACGCGGACCATCCGGTCGCCAAAGGCAGCGTGAATTCCGGTATTCGACCATCGCTTATGATCGGTCAGCGGCGAGCAGCCGTAAATGCGCGTCTTGAGCGTGCCGCGACGCTCAAGCTCCTGATAAGCGCCTACGCTTGTTCCGGCCGACATGCTCTGCGCGCTCGTGACCCCGAAATGGGCGAGGTAGTCAGATGCGGCTTGGGCGTATTCCAGTTCTTCGGCATAGCTGGGCTCTGGAATAACCCGCCCGATGTAGTTCTCAGCCGAGTCCTTAAATATCCCCGTCGGGTTTCCTTGCGCGTCGCGAACGACGACTCCGCCCGCGATGTCCGGCGTGTCTTTGTCGGCGCCCGCGAGCTTCATCGCAAGACTGTTCGCCAGGGCCATGTGGCCGTCGAGACGAGTGATAAAAACAGGGTTGTCGGGCGTCACCGCATCGATCAGCGTGGCGGTCGGAAGATTGTTGGGAGTCCAGTTTTCGTGGTCCCACTGACCGCCAAGTATCCATCGGCCTTTCGGTAATTTTGCGGCGAATTCCTTTATACGCTGAACAAATTCCTCAGGCGATTTCGAGCTGCGAAGGTCGACATGCGAGAGCTGCGCTCCTGTTTCCGTGAAATGAACATGAGCGTCGTTAAATCCTGGCAAAACGAGCTTGCCGCGCGCGTCGATCACGCGTGTATTAGTGCCGACGAGCGACTTCGTGTCCGCATTTGAGCCAACGGCGATGATGCGTCCGCCGGAGATCGCGATCGAACTCGCTATCGTTCGGTTTGCGTCTTCCGTGTGGATGTTGCCGTTGATAATGACGATATCGGCGGCAAACGTCTGCGCTGAAATAACAATATTTGAAGCGACGATGACCGCAAGCAAAACGAGACCCGTGATCAGTTTCATAAATCGAATGGTATTGATTCAGGATGGCGTTGAATGCAGGAAATTATATCAGCGACCCAATGGTAGATTCAAAAGAGCGCGCGCCGTTCGTACACACGACAGAGTGTTTTAAGAAGCTCTTTTTGTAAGACGATAAAGAATGTTACTTGAGGGCTAATTCGAGTTCCTGACCATTGCGGCGAACGCGAATTTGGGAAGCCGAAAACTGGCCCTTGAACTCCGTGTTCACATTCAACGCGATATCGCCGAGGGCAATGACAATGTCGCCGGCCTTTAATCCGGAACGCTCGGCCGGACTGTTTGCGGTGACGTGTCGGACAACCCAACCACCGTTAAAATCGGCCGTGATGCCAAGCTGCGAAAGCATGTCCCTGACGGGTACCGAATTGTTGCTGATGACTTCATCACGATTTCCCAAGACGGGCGGGTGCTGCGCATTCGGGATCGTAGCGACGGGCCGCTTTTCTCCCAGAGCCTCGTCCGTTGAGCCACCACCCGACGGGATCGTCTGCTTTCGTCTCGTCGCATTGGCCCGAGGCGACGGTTCCACGGTAGAAGGCACTTTATTCTGGATCCGAGGGTTGGCTGCAACAGTAGACGGCTCGACTGACGGCGCTTCGACGGGTGGTGCGGGCGGCTGATTTCCTGAAAATTTTGATGTGCCGGCGTCAGCGACTTCGGGCTGCGGAGCTGCAGTTCGTCGCGTCGCCACAAAGATCGCAATGCCAACCACCGCGATCAACACAATCGGAAGAGCATAACCAAGCGCCGGCGACAATCCGAAAATGCGACGCGACACTGGCGTGCCCTTGGCAATTCTCGTCATGACCGCAAGGTCAAAATTTTGCGGGGCCGTGACGTCTTTTAGCCCGCTGACCAGCCGGCTTACCTCGTCCCCGATCTGATGCTCGATTTCCTCTTCCCGTTTCATTCTGATAACAAGTAACTCTTTAACTTCTCTCTCAATAATCCGCGTCCGCGGTTGATCCGCGACTTTGTGGTCCCGAGCCCAAGCTCCATGATCGCGGCGATCTCCTCGTACGACCGGCCCTCGACATCGCGAAGAATAATTGCGACGCGATATTTTTCCGGCAGCGCCGCTATTGCTCGCGCGATCACGCGGCTTTGCTCGTCACCGACCAGTTCGGCGTCGGGCAGCATGCGCTCGTCTCGCGGCTGATATTCTGCCGTTTCCTCGTAGTCGGACTGAAACAGACCGGACAATGAGAGGAGCCTTCGACGCCGCCTCCGCCGGATCTCGCTGATAGCGAGATTGGTCGCTATCCGATAAATATACGTCGAGAAGGCAAATCCCCGGTGGTAACGATCGATCGCAAAATAAACGCGAACAAAGGTCTCCTGAGCCAGGTCGACCGCCTCCTCATAATCGTTCAAAAATCTATACAGGTAGTTGACTATCGGGTTCTTGTACCTGTGGACGATCTCGGCAAATGCGTCTTCGTCACCTTGTTTCGCCTGTTCGATCAGGTCGTGGTCGGACAGATTTTCTTCAGGCACGCGGGTAGTTGCAACCTCCGCCGCGCGTTCGAAACTGTCCAGGGCCATACATTCATACTCTTTTACAACAGTTTCCGGGCCAAAACAAAAAGGCCGCCTCACTATCTGGAAACACGTCTCGCGGCCCTCTTTGTTCCAATTTATTCGCTGTGTCAGTTTGCGGCGGGGCTGACGTTCAATACCAGAAACACGCGCCCTCCATCAGCCTTTGGCAACGCGATGGTCCCGATGAGGACCGGCGTGTTCTCGCCGACCGTCAATCGATCGACGTTCAGGCCGATCGATTCATACTGGATCACGCTGAGCTGCTTGCCGTTCGGATCGGCTCCGCCGCCGACACGGACTGGCACGCGGGCCCCAAAACGAAACGCCTGCATAAAAAAGGAATTTGGGTTGGATGCATTTCTCAATCCGGCGATGGTCCAATCAAGGAATGACGGCGTTTCCGGCTGTGCGCTGGTGTCGATGTTCGCAAGGCTCTTGTAATTGATATTGCCGCCGTTCCCGATCCGGCCGACATAGGTATCGGCGACTCGCAAGCTGGTCAAACCGAAGCTCGACCGGAGTTGCTTCGCGATCGGTGCAAGCGACTGCGGCAGCTCACCTTTTTGCGCCGCGTCATTCGACCCAGAGACGACACTGAGAGTTATCTCAAAGCTGGACTCCGGCGACCGTTGATCGGCCTGGGCAGCACCGCCGACGACAAAAAGCAACAAGCATACTGCGATCTTTATAAAAGAAAATTGGATCTTCATAGTGTTCTCCAGAAAAAGGAAAAGGATCGTAAAGCTCTACGACCCTTATCACTTAGAGGCCACGCTAAAGTTCCAATTTATTTAGGTGCCGTTTTTGAAGAGCTCATCGTCAACCTTTTGTCCAAATGTCACAGTCATCACCTGCGTATCCTCGACGATCTTGTCATTTCTCGTAAGTGTCGTTTTGTACGGGACGAGTGTGCCCTGGGCATAATTGTAATCGTAGAACTTGCGGCGAAATTTTACACCGTCTTCGACATAATCGATCATCATCACGCGATACGTTTTCGCGCTCACATAAAAGCGGGTCTTTCTGCCCTGCTTGTCCGTCACATCGAGAAAATAGTAATCGACGCCCATGACCTTTTCGTGGCCGGCAAGGTCGAGCGTTGATCCGTTCTCTTTATATCTGAGCAACGCTTCAAGGCCATGAAATATCCGATTTTCAAACTCCTTTGCCGCATCGTCCCGCGGAGCAAATACGGCCTGGTTGTAAACGCCGTATGTTTTGTCGTCCGATCTGACAAGGGCATAGCGGATGCTCGGATATTCCTCATCGACCCGGATCTTTTCCTTCGGAAGGCTCTCGCCACGGATCGTCCATTTCTGGTAGGTGACCTGCTCGGTTTGGCCCTTATCATTGAGGAGGCTCATCTTGCCATGCTCGATCGACGTCTTGCGTATCTGATCGAGCAGCGTTCGCCCGCCAAGCCCGCCGTAAATGAGGATCGCGGATTCGGCGACCGATTCGGCCGTCGCCGGCCTATTTGGGTCCCTGGACGGCGAACTTTCCTGTTTTTTGGGCTTCTCCTGCGTCTTATCGGTCTTTTTCGAATCGGGGGTAGGCGACGCGGTCTGAGCGGACACGCCTAATGCCGCCGCAAAAAGAAGGGCGCATGTAAAGAACGTTCTGAAATTAGAATGCACCGGGCGAATACTCATGAAATACACTGATGTCGGCAAATGCGGATTGTAACATACGGCGTAGCGTTATCGGCACCGTCCGCAAGGGGTTTTGTTATCCAAATTGATGATTTGAATTCGGGTTTAGATGTATGGATTTGTATCCGTTCGTTCAAATTACCATGCTGCGGAAGGTATAATCCTGCGTGGCCGTTGAAGTTACACGGGTAACGAAAGATGACTCTTCACGTTGCGTTGGTCGAGCCCGAGATACCGCCAAATACAGGCAATATTGCGCGCCTTTGTGCCGCGACACGAACGCCGCTGCATATTGTCGGCGTTACCGGATTCAGAATGGACGATCGGACGCTAAAACGCGCCGGCCTCGACTATTGGTCGGAGGTCGAGCTGCATCGGCATATCGATCTCGATGCACTGATCGACCGTCTGCCCGGTTCACGATTTCTCTACTTTTCGACAAAAGTGCCGCGAAAATACACTGACTGGCAGTACGCGGACGGTGACTGTCTCATTTTTGGCACTGAAACACGGGGTTTACCTGAAAAGCTGCTCAAAGCGAATGCGGACCGGAGCCTCACGATTCCGATGCCGAATAAGAACGTCCGCAGCCTGAATCTCTCAACAAGCGTAGGCATCGTGCTCTACGAAGCGATTCGCCAGATCAGCCAATCGTAACAAAACTCGTTACAAATCTTTACACATAAATCGCGTTCTCAGGGCAAAGCTTCCGCCCTTAATTTCGTCTAACTAAATGTAGCCGAAAGGTATTAGGGATTGATCTTTTCGAATATGGGAGAGGTGGGAATATGAGACAGATAGTTAGGTCATTATTTCTTTTATTTGCAATAGTTGCAGTTGGGGGAGCGGCGGCGGCAAGCGCACAGACCTTCGCAGCCGGAAAGCGTCTCGCGAGCAAAGATTCGATCGAGGGTCAGGTATTTCACAACATTTTGATGCTGCCAAATTACGGTCTGTTTGACGATATTACGTTTCGCGTCAGCGGCAACACGGTCACGCTCGGCGGAAGCGTTGTTTCCCTAGGCACAAAACGTGACGCGGAACGCAGCATAAAGCGAATTCCGGGCGTTGCCCGCGTCGTCAACAATATTCGCGAGCTGCCGCTGTCATCGTTTGACAATCAGATCCGGCGTAGCCTGGTTCGCAAATTTGAGGGCTCCGGCGTAGCGAGATATCTGTCAGGACCGAATCCATCAGTGAGACTCATCGTCGACAACGGTCACGTCTCGCTCGAAGGTTACGTTTCAAATCGAAGCGATGCGAACATGATGCGGATCCTGGCGTTGGGCGTTTCAGGAGTGTTCACGGTCGACAATAATCTGATCCTCGACAGCGAACGCACAAGCTAAAACGGACCACATCCGAACACCGAAAAGGCCGGGCCCGACAGCTCGGCCTTTTTATTCAATCGTAATTTTGCGTCCCACGGATAGGCTTTCGTCGACGCGGCGGTTCATTGAACCGCTCGCAACTATGAAAAAACTTTCATACTTGTTAGCTGAAGTTTGGACCGACGTATAGCAGGGCGAGAATCACAAAAACTGCATGTAATACACCGAGGGCAATGAGGCCAGCTTTTAGTCGTGGAAAGGAACTTAGGATGAGCCCGTAAATAGGGTATTGCACAACAGCCACAAAGATGAATGGGATCGTTATGACCTCGTAACGAATAGTGGAAAGCATAGTATATGGAAAAAGTACTTTAGCTAGAAGATAGTTCCCGTGACCCGCCCCCCAGGACAAGACCCCTAGTCCGAACGCTACTGGAGTGAACACCACCGAAACTGCGAATGGTGCAAATCGCTTAAGTAACTCCATAGCCGGAATGATGGTAGTGTCTTAATTTGAAATTCATTACTCACTCTTAACGGCCTCTCGCAATGTATGGCGAATCCAGCCGGATAACGTCTTGTGGCCGTCCGCCTTCATTGCTCTGGTGAAAGCCTTTACATCATCCGCGCTAAGACGTACGGGTACGTATTTAGCCTTTACATGGCCTTTTGGTAATGGTGGCCGACCGCGTTTTTTAGCTTTCTCTGGCATTTCTGTAATCCGAAGCAATGGAAACTCTGACTGCGTTCTCAGGTGATGTTGCAGGCGGGATATGAAGGACGGTTACGGTACGTTTAGGATTCTCTGGGTCGTCCGTTTCATGCGCCCAAGCATAGACAC
>DASXPW010000424.1:0-5698 GCA_036493385.1 Pyrinomonadaceae bacterium | reverse complement strand
AAGAGATCGAACGCGGGCAGGTGATCGCCAAACCGGGATCGATAACTCCGCATACGAAGTTCAAGGCAGAGGCCTATGTCCTGACAAAAGAAGAGGGCGGCCGACACACGCCATTCTTTACAGGCTATCGTCCTCAGTTCTATTTCAGAACAACGGATGTGACGGGTGTCGCCAAATTGCCCGAAGGCGTCGAGATGGTCATGCCCGGCGACAATATCCAGATGGAGATCGAGCTTATCGCCCCGATCGCCATGGAGAAAGGCCTCCGGTTCGCTATCAGAGAAGGCGGCCGTACAGTCGGTGCCGGGACAGTGTCAGATATCGTTGAGTAAAGGTTTGGAGTTCCAGCTTTAGCTGGCTTAAGAGTGCCGCCTAACGGCGGAACTCAAAACGGATGAGGTAAGTAGTAATGCCCAGAGACAACATTATTTTACAGTGCACGGAGTGCAAAGAGCGCAATTACGTGACGACCAAGAACAAAAAGAGCACGCCAAATCGGCTTGAGTTCAAAAAGTTCTGTCGTCGCTGCCGCTGCCACACACTGCACAGAGAGAGCAAGTAGATCGGCCGTAGGGGTATGGTGTTAACGGTTAGCATGGAGGTCTCCAAAACCTTAGGTCCGGGTTCGAATCCTGGTACCCCTGCCAGTTCTAATTAAAGGAGTAAAACCGTGGCACAGGCGGCAAGCATGGCTGAAGAACATACAGGAAAGCATAAGGAAGGCGTCGGCGAGTTTATCTCGAAAACCCGCTCCGAGCTCGATAAGACTACCTTTCCAAATCGTGGTGACGTCGAAAGGACGGTCGCTATTGTGATCGTGAGCGTGCTTTTCTTTGCGGCATATTTGTACGTTGTCGACCGCATTTGGGCCTATCTCGTTGACGGGATCGGCTGGGTGGTCGCCAAACTTTTTGGCATCTAAGAGGACCTTTTTGTGATGAAGCAGTGGTACTTTATCCACACCTATTCGGGACATGAGAACAAGGTGGTCGAGAGCCTCCAGGCGCGCATTCGCGATATGGAGCTGGCTGACCAGATAACCGGCGTTCTGCTGCCAAAGGAAAAGGTCGTCGAAAAGCGCGGAAACAAGGAACACGTTTCTGAGCGCATGTTCTACCCGGGTTACGTACTGGTCGAGATCGATTGCGATGATAAGGGAAAGATCCCCGACAACGTCTTTCATGCGATCAAGTCGACACCGAAAGTAACTGGTTTCTTAGGTGGAAAGCAGCCGACGCCGCTATCGCAGGCCGAGGTCGATCAGATCGTTCATAACATCGAGGTCGCGACCGAAAAGCCGAAACCGAAGTTCACCTACGAAGTCGGAGAGGTTGTTCGCATCAAATCGGGCCCCTTCGCGAGCTTTACCGGCAAGGTCGAGGAAGTCAATGAAGACAAGGCAAACCTTAAGGTCTCGATCACGATCTTTGGCCGCTCGACGCCGTATGAATTGAACTTCCTGGATGTCGAAAAGGTTACTTTTGCAGAGGAAGAATAAATGAGGACATTTTTGGAGAGTTAGCCACCCAGTGCACAGGGATAAAGATAAAGTTCTTATTTTCTCTGTGATCTCTGTGTCCACTCTTCGAAATCGTTAATCGAAAGAAATGGCAAAGAAGATACAAGGTTATATTAAGTTACAGATCCCCGCGGGCAAGGCAAACCCTGCGCCGCCCATCGGGCCCGCTCTGGGTCAGCACGGCGTAAACATCATGGAGTTCTGCAAGGCGTTCAACGCAAAAACGCAGAACGACGACCCGGACATGAAGGTCCCGGTCGTGATCACGGTCTATGCCGATCGGTCGTTCACATTTGAAACGAAAACTCCGCCGGCGGGCGACCTTTTGAGAAAGGCCGCCGGCATTCCGAAAGGTTCAGGCACGCCGAATAAGGAAAAGGTGGGTTCTATTTCGCGGGCAAAGATCCGCGAGATCGCTGAGAAGAAGATGCCGGACCTCAACACGACGAACATCGAATCCGCCATGCGGACGATCGAGGGAACGGCTAAATCGATGGGATTGACCGTCGAAGGTTTGTAGGCAGTTGGCAGTAGGCAGTCAGTTGTGATCGCCAACTGCCGACTGCAAACCGCCAACAAAAAAGGGAGAGCGGTGTACTCGCTCGTTATTACCTGGAGGTTTTATGAAAAGAGGAAAAAAATACCTCGCTGCGCTCGAAAAGGTCGAGCCGAATAAGCGTTATACACTCGACGATGCGGTCCGAAAGCTCAAAGAGATCGCGTTTGCAAAATTCGACGAAACAGTTGAATTAACAATGTGGCTGGGCGTCGATCCGCGGAAGGCCGATCAGCTTGTTCGCGGTACGATCGTGCTTCCGCACGGACTTGGCGGTGCGGCCAAAAAGGTTGTCGTTATCGCCCAGGGCGACAAGATCCGCGAGGCCCAGGAGGCCGGTGCGGACGAGGCCGGCGGCGAGGATATCGTCGATCGCATAAAAGGCGGCTGGCTCGAATTTGACGCTCTGATCGCGACACCAGACATGATGGGCAAGGTCGGGCAACTTGGAAAGATCCTCGGTCCTCGGGGGCTGATGCCGAATCCGAAAACAGGCACCGTGACGATGGACGTCAAAACGGCCATCCAGGAAACCAAGGCCGGAAAGGTCGAATATCGTGTCGACAAAACGGGCGTGATCCACTCACCGGTCGGCAAGGTTTCATTTGACGAAGCCAAGCTGCAGGAAAACGCGCGTGTTTTGATCAGCGCCGTTATGAAGGCAAAGCCTTCGACGGCGAAAGGACGTTATTTAAAAAAGATAAATCTCGCGGCGACGATGGGCCCAGGCGTACTACTCGACGAGCTCGCATACGTTTAAGAAGTGAGGTGCAATTGTCAGTAGCCCGCACGTAAGTAAGGGCTTATGTGACAGCAACAAAACAAATGAAAACACGGGAAACAAAACAGAGAGACCTCGACGCCCTCACCCAGACGCTGCGATCGGCCAAATCGGCGATGGTCGTGAGTTTTGCCGGGCTCTCGGTAAACAAAGATCAGGAGTTTAGAAACGCGCTTCGTACGGCTGGTGCAAACTATCAGGTCGTCAAAAACACGTTAGCACGCCGCGCCGTCAAAGATACCCAGTTCGAGCAGGCCGCCAACAGTTTCAAGGGCGTGACGGCTATCGCGTGGACCGAGGGCGATCCGGTCATTCTGTCAAAGGCGATGTCCAAATTCATGAAGGACAACGCCGACATTTACAAGTTCAAGACCGGTGTCCTGGACGGGAAGCTGATCGATCTCGCGCAGTTGACCACCATCGCGAATTTGCCGTCGAAAGAGGAACTCATCTCGAAGCTGCTCTTTGTCATCAACGCTCAGGCGCAACGCATCGTCACGGTCATCAACGCCGTGCCGCGCGATCTGGCCGTCGTGATCAAGCAGATCGGCGACAAGGCGGCTGAAGGCAATGCGCCGGCAGAGGAGGCAGTTGCCGAGTCACCGGCCGCTGAGGAAGCTGCGCCGCCGGCAACGGAAGAGGCTGCACCCGCTGCAACAGAAGAAGCTCCGGCTGCACCGACTGAAGAAACAGCCCCGGCCGCTGAAGCCGAGGCCGCGCCGCCTGCGGAAGAGACGCCGGCTGCGGAATGAGAAGATTTTTGTTCAGAGTGCGAGCTTCAGCTCGCAGTTAAAGAGCAAACTAAAGCTTGTACTCTGAGCTTAAAAGGCCGTACTCAAGGAAAACGAGCGCGCGCGATTTGTCAGATCGCACGTGCTGCTCGGATCGAAAGGAAAAGGAGATGCAACCCCTTCCCGAGGTCCCGTGGGTTCTAGCGGCTGACAGCGCGAAAGGATAAAGGATAAAGGATAAAGTAAAGACTATTCCTTGGCCCTTACTGCTCCGCTCGCAGGATAATAATGGATCGTTGGAAGGCGATATTTGGATTCTATTTATCCTTTATCCCTCATCCTTCATCCTTTAGAAGAGAACCCTAAATGAGGAGATAGATAGAAAATCATGGCAATTACAAAAGACGATGTAGTCGAATATTTGAAGGGAATGACGCTGCTTGAGGCGTCCGAGCTTGTAAAAGAGCTTGAAGAGGTCTTTGGCGTGTCGGCTGCTGCAGCAGCCGCACCGATGGCGATGGCTGCGGGCGCGGGTGCTGGCGACGGCGGCGCGGCTGCGGTTGAGGAGAAGGATTCGTTCGACGTTATCCTGACGGCCGCCGGCGGGAACAAGATCGGCGTCATCAAGGCCGTTCGCGAGATCGTTGCCGGTCTTGGCCTTAAGGAAGCGAAGGACCTCGTCGACGGCGCTCCGAAACCACTCAAAGAGGGTGTTTCCAAGGCCGAAGCCGACGAGATCAAGCAGAAATTGACCGACGCCGGCGCGTCTGTCGAAGTCAAATAAGAAAGTTGGCTGTTAGCAGTTGGCGGTAGGCGGTGAATATTTACTGCCGACCGCAAACCGCCAACTCGCTGCGTTTAACTTGCGCTAAGCAGGCAGTACTGCTAAACTCTATAAAAGAGTAAGGATTAGAATTGGCGTAAGTTGTCGGTATTTATTTGGGGAACGTATCGCTAAGCGATTGTTTCCATTGGTCTTAGGGCAAGGTCGAAAGGCGATAAGTTGGGAGAGTTGGTGTCTCTTTCAGAGACTCTCGATGAATCTAAATTATTACTAAACTGCTTCAAAGCGGTCTGGGCATACTATACCCACGACCGCATTTGCCGTCTTTTTCGCAAAAATTCAGGGAGATCTGAGCAGGGAAATCCTATCAGCAAAACACACGTTTTGCAACTACTTTTTCAGACCACTTTGGTTTCATTAATATGATCAATAATCCGCTGCAATCAAGTAATAATGGCCTGGGACGACGGACTAGTCAGTCACCCCAACGCGTGGATTTTTCAAAGATCTACACCACCGCGCAGATCCCTAACCTGATCGAGGTCCAGCGCGAGTCCTACAACCGCTTTTTGCAAATGGACCTCATTCCCGAAGAGCGCGACACCATCGGCCTTCAGTCGGTTTTTTCATCGATCTTTCCCGTCTCCGATTTCCGAGAGACGGCTACGCTCGAATTTGTCGAGTATCAGATCGGCAATTGGCAGTGTAAATGCGGTAATCTTGAGGGACTTGAGCATCTCAGGGCCAACTGTAAAAACTGCGGAGCCAAGATCAAGGTCGATCCCTTTAGCTCCGCTGAAGTGCTCTGCAATAACTGCGGCACATTCAATGCCGTCAGACCAAATCTCTGCAACAACTGCGGTGAGCCGGTCGGCCTCAAACACAAACACGATCAGCAGGAATGTCAGGAGCGCGGGATGTCGTACAGCGTTCCGCTGAAGGTCAAGATCCGTCTCACGGTCTACGATAAAGACGCGGAAACCGGAACATCGACCATTCGCGATATCAAGGAAGAGGACGTTTTCTTTGGTGAGATACCGCTGATGACCGACAACGGTACGTTCATTATCAACGGTACCGAGCGCGTGATCGTCTCGCAGCTTCACCGCTCGCCCGGCGTGTTTTTCAAGGGCAACCGCGAGGAATTTCTTGCGAAGATAATTCCGTATCGCGGCTCGTGGGTCGAGTTTGAGTACGATCAAAAGGGATTGCTCCACGCACGACTGGGCAAGCGAAAGATCCTGGCGACCATCTTTCTGCGTGCATTGGGTCTGTGGCTGAACCCGCAGATCGACATGAAGACCGTCTCGGACAGCATTCTCGAAGA
>DASXPW010000423.1:0-13200 GCA_036493385.1 Pyrinomonadaceae bacterium | reverse complement strand
CACAGCCGCGAGCGATGCGGAAAAGGTGACGAGGTCAATGAAATATGCCCACGACGGCGTAAACTGGGTTGCGATGACGCCCGCAATGGCCGGTCCGATGATCATACCGATGCTGAACCGGATAGAATTCAGCGCCATTACGGCCGACATCATTTCAGTCGGAACGACCTTTTGGATGAACGACTCGAAAGCCGGTCTTTGCAGCGCGGCGAGTCCGGCGTGCAATGCCACGGCAACAAACAGGACCCAGATGCGCGGCTGTGACTGAATGGAGTTGATCAAAAGGATCAGCGTCACGAAAGTCTGCCCGATCTCTGTGTAGCGGAGCAGCTTGCGCTTATCAAGAAAGTCCGCAAGCGCTCCTCCTACAAAAGCGAGCGTGAACATCGGGATGAATTCCGCGATCGAGATATACCCGACCATCGCGCTCGACTGGGTGAGCTGGTACATCTGCCACGGCACCACGATAAAGGTCATCATCGAGCCGAAAAACGAGATCAACTGGCCGAAGAAAAGCAGCCGGTAATCGCGCGATGCCCGCAACGGTGATAGGTCAAGAAGCATGTCTTTGAACGGTCACCAGGAAACGTCCCTGGATACGGAATGTTAAATTGCTTAAGGCCCTAACGCTATTTCATTTCATATAACCCGACCAATAAAACAGCCAGGTCGCATAGGCGTTGACGACGAACGAGAAGGCGTAAGCGGAATATTCGAGCGGTGAGATCTTTTTCGGCGCATTCTCGAGCAAGATTACAAATATCCACGGCAGCAGGACCATCGCGTATCGATATCCGAATTGAAGCCCGCCAGAGTTCCCGTGCGTCCATAAAAGCAGCGTCATGATCGAGACGGCGATCCAGGCAGATATCTTTAGTGCGCGATCGCGAGAACCAGATCGAAAGACAAAGAGCAGAAACGGGCTACTCAAAATGATCGATGAACTGTATGGATTTGGCACGATATAAGGGAACGTCGGACGCATTTCCCATAAACGCAGGAGCATCTCCCAGGCCTGTCGCGGGATGTAATAGACCGAAAAGATGCCATGGTTGTACCACGGCTCGTTAAGCACGCCCGGTATCCGCGCATTCCCAAAATCTGCGATCGAATGAAAACGGATGTAGTTGTAAAGAAGCGTCGCGATGCCAAGCGCTATAGGGACCGCGCAAAACGCGACCGTCTTACGGTAGTCGATCTCGCTGAAGCTGAAATGCGAAATAACTTTGACGTCGGTCGAGACATCTTCCGTCAATTTATTCTTTTGTCTTTTTTTAGACGTTTTCCTCTTTTGCTTCTCATCGATTCGCCGATTAAGCAAATAGAAAAAAACGGGTGCGGTCAGCAATATCTCGGTTCTGTTACCAAACGCCATTGCAAAGAAAAGTCCCGCAACAAACGGCCGTCGATCAAATACCGTGAACCATATCGCCCCAAGCTCACCGAGCATTGCAAAACCAAGTGCAAGCTGCCAAGCCCCGCCTAAAATAAGATTTGTCCAGGTAAACGTGCCGAGTAGGATCGCAAGCGTGAGAAGTATCTGCCGCTCGCGCAAGATACTGTATCGACGGGCTATGTTGAACAACAACAGACAGCAGACACCAGCGACGAGAGAGTAGAGATACGCCGCCGGCATCTCTGAGACCAGCCCGATCGCGTTCAACGCGGCGACCGGCACCATCGTCAGGATTGCTCCGAGCGGAAAGACCGAGTACCACCCGCCTGCAAAAGGGATGAATTCGTTCAGCCAGCTCGGCGGTTGCTCGGCGAGCGAGATGTGCCCTGCGAGCAAGCGGCCCGCAACGCGAAATGTATAGTCGTAAAATCCGCTTGGGTGCGGGTTGGAAAAAAAGTAAACGAGGGCTACCCCGAGAGCCAACGTGATGATGAACGTCCACGAGCCGCCAAATGGATCAGATCTATTCGACACGTTCTCGCTCAGCTCGGTCTTCGGTGAACGGACCGGTGACATGAAGAACTATTACGCTTCGACGGCTTATCTCAAACAATATCCGGTAACGCCCAAGCAGAAGCTGCCTGACTTCCCTTTCGGTAAATGCGCTTTCGGGTGCGAGCGGACATCGCTTCGGGAAAGACTTTAAGCGGCCAAAGATAGCCGAGTAAAGCGAGCGTATCCATTTATCGGCCGCCGTTCGTCCCCAATAATTGACGCCCCATTCGTAGGACTCGCGAATATCGTCCTCGGCATCCGGAAGGAAAAGGACGGTGTACTTCATGCCGGATCAACATCCTCGAATGCAACGCCATATTTCTTCGAAAATTCCGCGAAGAATTTCTCTGCCGAACGCATTTTCACACCTTTATCGACATCCGTCTGTCGCTTTTGCAAAACGAAAACAGTGTGCGCTCGTTCGCGCGCGTCGACCAGCTCCTGATAGCTTGCAGGATCTTGTATAACAGCAGCCGGCAGGCCATTTACCGTTAATATGATCGAGCGCTTTGTGTCTCTCGCTTGCTTTATAAGCTGCGAGGCGTTCTTCTTAAAGTCGCTAAGCGTGTGGATGTCCGTGGTAATATCCATGTTCTGAATAATACCAAATTCGGACCCGAATTCGATGCGAGAATAGGCTTTCCAAATGAATGGGCTTGCTGACCAGGTGATTGGAGCTATAACGATCTAAAATCCGTGGATCTTCAACTTGAATTCGTCATTTGTGGTGTAGATCTCAGGTTTCTTGCCCGAAAACCGCTGCGATTGTTTGAGCAACATTGGCAATCCGCCGTGGGGTGCGTGGATGCCGTACTCGCGGCGCGTAAAGATAGCGGTGATCTGCGGGTTCAGTCGCTGTGTGATGCCGTAGCGGATGGCGCGCGACGGGCCCGGCGAAAATCCGGTCGTGCGTCGCGGGTTTACAAACTCGATCGAGTTGTCATAGATCGACACCCTGGTCGAAATGTCGCGAAGCGCCAGATCGCGATGCATCAACAGGTTGATGGCCGCCTCGGTGATCGAGTAGAGATGATAGGAGGCTCGTTCGCGCACCACGTCGTCCCCAACGAGCGCGAGCCGCTTTTTCGGCCTATCTTTCAACAGATCGACGTACCGTTTGATAAACGCGAGTATCGACTCAAACTGCGTGTGCAGATTGCCCTTTATCTCCGTCTTTTCGATCAATTGTGCGCCGCCGTTCTCACCCGAAAAACGCGATATGGTCACGTTCGATCGCGGAAGCAATTCCGCGACACGCTCGTTCTTACCAAAAAGCAGGACCGCCGCCACGGTAGGGAAAAACTCATCGACGTTACCAACCGCGAGCATCAGATCCTTTCTTAGGAAATCGCTCGTCTGGTAGAGATAAGTGTTCAACGAGCTGTCCTCAAATGCATTCGCGTAGCTCCACAGCAGACCGTCGTCAAAGTCCTTCTGTGACACATTCGACAGAGGAATATTTTCAAAGCCCAGCGGCCTTATTTCGTCCAGCCAGGCCGACAGCTCGGCGCGCGTCGCTTCCCTCTTCTCGGCGCCGTACCGAAGATAGAACCGGCCGTCGCGCGTGCGATAAGGTGGATGTTTGCCGACGATATCGATGGCAACAACGCGTTTGCCGCTGTCAAAGGCGATGGTATCAAGTATCGGAACGATAGGCGGCACGACCTCTTCGCGGCAGATGCGGCCGAGCTCTTCCAGGACCCATTCCGGGTTGCTGACGCCTTCGATGCGGAGCTGATCGTTGACGCCAAAAATGATCGTCCCGCCCGCTGTATTTGCCAGCGCGACGATTCCCTGCGCGATGCGTTCGCTGTTTGACAGCTTTACCTTTAGCTCGAGGTAAGTGTCCTCGCCGCCGCGGATCAGGCGCAGGAGCTCAGACCGCGTCGTGGACTGTAAAGACTGATTTACAAGGTATTCGTGAAACGATCGCTCGTCGGGCGACTCGAGGCGAGGGCTGTGGCGAAATTTACGTCTTGCCATTCAAAAGCGGCGTGTGATTTTTGTCAGGACGGTCACGGCTTAACCCGCCCGAGCGCGTTTTAAAGACGAAAAAGCGCTGCTGGATTTCAATCTGATACAAGTTCAATTGAAACATCGAATCGATGAAATGTAAACGGTCAACACGGCACGCCATCTAATTTGCCTTGACGACTGTGTCCGAGTGTGATACAGTTGTTTTTGGGGCTTTGGTTGAAAATGTAGCTCTGTTTCGGGCGTTAGCGCGGTTAGCGCAATGTTGCGCAAAAAATTTTTGAAAAATCGCGAGGCAAGCTGATTTTGCGACCGTAACACTAATCTTATCAAGAGTTTCCAGGTCTCAGACATAGGTGAGAAACGGCTGAGAAAAGGTTGAGACAAACTTGGGACAAATGACGCACAAATGCCGTTGAACGGATTCGTAACCGCAGTAAATATCGGGCTTTCATTGACAACGACGGCGTTTCTCATTATTTGTATGTAACTGCCTTGTGAAACAAGACTTCACCACAGCGTACATCGGAATGGGTTCAAATCTCGGCGACCGGGCCGGAAACCTCCTGCTCGCCGTTCGATGTCTGGTCGAGGCTGATTTCCAGGTCTGCTGCCTGTCCAACATTTACGAGACCGAGCCGGTCAATATCGAGAGCGATCTTGATTTCCTCAATCTGGTGGCCGAGGTGCGTATCCGGGATGTTCGACCGACACAGATGATGGCCCGCTTGCTCCGTATCGAATATGTGCTCGGCCGCCGTACTAAAGCCGAGAACCGGCCGCGTACCATCGATCTTGATCTATTGTTCTTTGGCGACGAAGTGATCGAGACCGAGTTTCTGACGTTGCCGCATCCGCGCATTCAGGACCGCAAATTTGTCCTGGTCCCACTGGCCGAGATCGCCCCGCGTTTTGTACACCCCGTTTTAAAGAAGGACATCCAGGAACTGGCCGACTCGACCGACGATCTAAGCTGGATAAATCGATGGAATCCCAATGGCGCTCATCACGAAACCGTGACTATCAACCGCTAGACTTAAACTATCCAAAGGGCTAGACTTAAGGCGTCTTTATGGCATATCTTCAGCCCGATCGGCCCGAAAAGGTTTACCTGCCTTACATCCGTTCTGCCAAGGAAAAGGGCGAGAAGCTTGTCTGCCTGACAGCTTACGATTACCCGACCGCGCGGATCGTCGACGAGGCCGGCGTGGATATCATCCTCGTCGGTGACAGCATTGGGAATGTGATCCATGGATACGGTAATACGATCCCGGTCTCGCTGGACGAGATCACGTCAGCCTGTATCGCGGTCAAACGCGGCACCGAGCGGGCGATGGTCGTTTGTGACATGCCATACGGCAGCTATCACGTCAACGCTGACACGAGTGTCCAGAATGCTCTGCGGCTGATGAAATATGGCGGTGCGGAGGCTGTCAAGCTCGAGGGCGGCCGCAACCGCGTCGAGCTGGTCAAGCGACTCGTCGACGAAGAGATACCGGTTGTCGCCCATATCGGCCTGACTCCGCAATCTGTCTACAAGATGGGCGGTTATCGCGTGCAGGGCCGAACCGCCGAGCAAGCCAATCGTCTTATCGAAGATGCGAAGCTGCTGGAAGGAGCGGGTGCCTTTGCCATTGTGCTTGAGCTTGTGCCACGCGAGGTCGCGGCGATGATCACTGAGGAGCTTAAGATCTCAACTATCGGAATCGGTGCCGGGCTCGACTGTGACATCCAGGTACTTGTCCTTCACGATCTGCTCGGGATGACCTTCGGCCGCCAGCCAAGATTTGTACGTCAGTACGCAAATCTCCGCGAAACGATGACTGAGGCGATACAGCGATGGGCTTCCGATGTCAAAACTGACGCTTATCCGAACGATTCTGAGTCGTACGGGCTGACTCCGGAAACACTCGCCGAACTGAAACCTGCCCTCAAAAAAGGCAGCGGCAAATGATCCGCCGTGGAAATTATCAATCGCCGCCAACGAATGTTTTCGATCTCGCGCAAGCTGCGGCGAGAGAATAAGACCGTCGGGTTCGTGCCGACGATGGGTGCGCTTCACGAGGGGCACTTCAGCCTCGTCCGCGAAGCTCGCGCGTCGAACGATATTGTCATCGTGTCGATCTTCGTCAATCCGGCCCAGTTTAACGACCAGCGAGATCTTGAAAAATATCCTCGCGATCTCACTGCCGACGCGGCGCGGCTGGCCGAGTTTGATGTCGATTACGTTTACGCGCCGGAACACGATGAGATCTATCCCGAGGGATTCTCGACCTACGTTTATGTCGAAGACCTGGGTGAGACGCTTGAGGGTGCGGCCCGGCCAGGGCATTTTCGCGGCGTGGCGACGGTCGTGACAATAAGGCTTAATACCATTCGGCCGGCATGCGCATATTTCGGACAGAAAGATGCTCAGCAAGTTGCGATCGTAAAACGCCTGACCCGTGATTTGGGATTTGAGACCGAGATCGTCGTACTGCCTACAATTCGCGAGGAGTCGGGCTTGGCTTTGTCATCGAGAAATGCGCTGCTAGCCGACGAAGACCGGCAAAAGGCGGCGGTTGTCTTCCACGCTCTTCGCGACGCCAAGATCGCCTTTAAGAAAGGTGAGCGAAATGCGTTAAAGCTTGTCGAGATCGTGCAGCAGGCTATCGCGGCCGAACCGGCGGCAAAGATCGATCATATTTCGGTAGTCGACCGTGACACGCTGCAACCTGTTGAAAAGGTTGGAGATAATGAGACCCTCATTGTGGTCGCTGCATATATTGGCGACGTTCGTCTGATCGACAACATCATTCTCAATCGAAAGCAGTAGGCTGGCGTCAAACTTGCATCTAAGCGATGTGAAGAGTTGTGTTTAGCTCTTCTAAGCATATGAAAACGATCAAATTTCTGTTCGCGATGTGTGTCGTAGCGGCCGCCGGTGCGATTTCTGCTGCCGCGCAGACGCCGCTTGTCGGCCTCGACGGCTCACGTGTGGACGTTCAGGGCCAGCGCGGCAAGGTCGTGATCCTCGCGCTTGGCGCGAGCTGGCTGCCGCTGTCTGCAAAGCAGGCTGAGTACACCAATTCGCTGGCGCGGAAATACAGCGGCCGCGATGTTGTTGTGTATTTTGTTTCGACCGATTCGCTTACGCCGAAATCGAAAAACTATGCTTCAGATGGCGATGTTAAGAAATTTGCCACGGCCAACAAGCTGTCGGTAACGGTGCTTCGAGACGGTGACGGCGTCGCAACGCTGAAGAAATTCAATGTCGATCAGATACCGTCGTTCGTTATTCTGGATAAGAATGGCAGCATGGTCGGCGATGCCTTTGGCGGTATCGATCCGAAGTTCGACATCACGGTTTCGATCTCTCGGGCGGTCGATAAGATCCTTTGAACTTTAATGATTCTTTGATAAATGAGGCGAGGGGTCAATTCCTCGCCTCTCTCATTTATGAACAGTCCAAAAGGCTGCGGAGCGCTCGATATACGAGGCTTATGGGTAGACCGACGACATTCCAATAGTCACCCCGGATCTCTTCGATAAAGAGAGCTGCCTGTGCCTGGACCGCGTACGCTCCAGCCTTGTCGAGCGGGTCGCCTTTCTCGGCGAGAAACGCGATCTCGTCTTCGCTCATTTCGATGAACTTGACGCCGGTTCTTTCCATAGCGATCTTCGACGAGCCGTGACGGCAGATCGCGACACCGGTCAGAACGTCATGCCAACGGCCTGAGAGCATGCGCAGCATTCGTTTCGCGTCATCGAGATCGACGGGTTTACCCAAAATAGTATTGTCGATGACGACAGTTGTGTCCGCAGCCAAAATTAGCAAACCCGGATGCAGATGCGCGACGGCCGCGGCCTTTTCGGTGGCAAGGCGTTGGACGTAATCTTCGGGCGATTCGCCGCTGCGTTCGCTTTCGTCAATGTCGGGAATGCTCTTCGTGAATGTCCAACCTACGGAAGAAAGTATTTCAGCACGTCGCGGGCTGCCCGATGCCAGAACAAGCGGCGGCAATTCGAGCATCAAATTTGCGTCATTTAACATTTCCATTCGTTGTCGTTTAAGATGATAAATGATTGACGGGTCAAACATAAATGAACGAGATCTTCGAGGCCCTACCCGCGCTCTTGCGGGAATACAGCGACTCGGATGAGATCCGTCGCGCGGTTGCGTTTGCGGCTTGGCGGCGGATCGCGGGCGAGCAATTGGCTGAACACGCGTCTCCTTTGGCACTTGAGGGAGAGCGGCTTATCGTGGCGGTTTCGGACCGGTCATGGCAGCGAAATCTGGAATCGTTGGCGGGCGAAATGGTCTTCCGTTTGAACTCTAAAGCCGGCACTAAGGTGGTTGGTTTTATTGAATTTAGGATCGATCAAAGCGCGCTAAAGTCAGGTCGTAATTCGTCAAACGGCGGGTCGCGCGAGCTCGAAGCAATGGACGAGATCACGGAGCCGTTGCGGCGAGCTGCTGATGGCATCGCGGATGACGCAATGCGGCGGGCGTTCCTGTTCGCTGCGGGAAGCTGCCTCGCCCGCGAGAAAAGACTCGCAGACGCTCAATAAAATATGGACGTGCGAAAGATCGCAAAGTTGGCTCATCTTGAGGTCTCTGATGCAGAGGTAGAGCTATACACTCCGCAGATGGCTGATATCGTGAAGTACATTGAACAGCTTAATGGGCTTGACACCGAGTCGGTCGAACCGGCCACCGGCGGTTTGACGGCCGAGGGTAAAGCAACAACCACAATCAGAGACGATGTGCCGGTAACATCGCTGGGCCAGAAGGCGGCGCTTGATCAGGCACCGGCGGCGGTTGAAGGACACTTTCAGGTGCCTAAGGTCTTATGATAAGGGCGGCCAGCAATAAGCAATTAGCTATAAATAGGATGTTGCCGGCTTCTTGCCTGTTGCTTATTGCCGTTTGCTCCTGGGGCTGTAGCATTCCGAATATGCAGAGCCAACAATGCTCGGAGGCCAGCGACAATGTGAAAGAGTTTTACTCCTGGTATCTCGGTACTGACGCCGAACAGAGACGACCGGAGGTGTTTAAGAAATATGTTGCAGCCGGTTTTCCGACCGATATACCAGGCAACGATGAAAGTGATCCATTTTACTTGTCCGCAAAGGCTCCGACCACATTCAAGGTAGGCAAATGTCAGATCGTAGATGATTCGCATTCAGACGTGCAGGTCCAGTTGTATTGGCGCTATAGCGATCGAAACACCGATCAGCGAGAGGTGTACGCTGACACCGTCAAAACCGGCGATGTTTGGCAGATCGTTAAGATCGAGGACCGCTAAGAAATGACCATTCGCGTAACGATAGAAAAAGCGCTCGATAACGCAGAGGAGCTTAATCCAAAGCTTAATTCTTTTCTGTCCATTGAGCGCGCCTATGCCCTGCGGCGTGCGGATGACGTCGAGACGGCGGGTGACGGGGTGCCGCTTAAAGGTTTGCCGATCGCGATCAAGGACGTACTTGTTACCAAAGGAATTCAGACGACATGCGGATCGCGGATACTCGCTAATTACATACCGCAATACGATGCGACCGCGGTCGCGCGTCTAAATGACGCGGGCGTGGTCATCGTGGGCAAGACAAACATGGACGAATTCGCGATGGGTTCGTCAAATGAGAATTCAGCGTTCGGGCCGGTTCGAAACCCGTGGGACACGGACCGCGTGCCCGGCGGCAGCTCGGGTGGCTCGGCGGTTGCGGTTGCGTCCGGCGTCGTACCCGTCGCTCTCGGATCGGACACGGGTGGCTCAGTCAGACAGCCGGCTGCGCTGTGCGGCATTTTTGGGCTGAAGCCAACCTACGGCCGCATCTCTCGCTACGGCCTGGTCGCGTTTGCGTCTTCGCTCGATAATATTGGCATCTTCTCAGGGAATGTGTTCGATATGGCAAGTGTGTTGGGCGTGATCGCGGGCCGCGATCCGCTCGATTCGACATCGGCGGACGTTGCTGTTCCAGATTACGATTCTCTTTTGGATCGCTCCATTTCGGGAATCCGGATCGGCGTGCCGCGGGCCTGGTTTGGTGAAGGGCTTGACGACAACGTTCGAGACTCGGTCGAAGCCGGGATCGAGAGTTACAGATCACTGGGTGCCGAGATAGTCGATGTCGAGTTGCCTCACGCGAAATACGGCATTGCGGTCTATTACATCATCGCGACTGCCGAAGCGTCGTCAAATCTGGCCCGTTACGACGGCGTTCGATATGGCTTTCGTGCGGAAGAGTCTCACGAGCTCCGCGAGATGTATTTCAAGACGCGCGAAGAGGGCTTCGGGCCCGAGGTCAAGCGCCGCATCATGCTCGGAACCTATGTTCTGTCGAGCGGATATTACGACGCGTATTATTCGAAAGCGCAAAAGGTGCGGACTTTGTTGAAACAGGATTACGCCCGCGCATTTGAAAAATGCGACGCGATCCTGACACCGACTGCCCCGTCGACGGCATTTCGCATCGGCGAAAAATCGGATGACCCGCTCGCGATGTATCTGAACGATATCTATACGGTTTCGGCCAATCTTGCCGGCGTCCCCGGGATCAGCGTGCCCTGCGGTGTGTCGAACGGTTTGCCGATCGGCCTCCAGCTCATTGGAAATTATTGGTCCGAAGACCTGATTCTCAATCTTGCCGCCGCCTATGCTGCCGAATTTCCGGTAACGGAGAAGCCCAAGATCTTCGCCCGTCAGTGAACATGCTCGTCGACGGCGGCCCCGATCGAGGGCGGAACGATCGAGAATGTAGAACCCGAAACAAGGTTTTCCCATCGCGCGGGGTTTTCGAGCAGGGCCGCGATCTCCGTTGCCGGCACGGGGTGCGAGAACAAAAAACCTTGTCCAAACTGACAATTCAAGATCCGAAGCTGGTGCAGCTGGTGGACACTCTCTATACCTTCGGCGACGACTGAAAGATTCATCGCGTCCGCGAGCGCAAGTATCGCCCTGACGATCTCGCCGTTCTGCCTACCGTCTTCCATTGAACGGACAAATGACCGGTCGATCTTGAGCGTGTCGATCGGAAATCGCTGCAGATAACTGAGACTTGAGTATCCAGTCCCGAAATCGTCGATACTCAATTGCACTCCGAGGTCTTTGATCCGCTTTAGAACTGTGGCGGCCCGTTCGGCATTGTCCATGACGGCCGTCTCCGTAATTTCGAGCTTGATATTTAGGGGATTTATGCAAGTCTTTTGAAGAATATGATCGATATGTTCAACGACGTCCGGATGCATGAAGTGCCTGCCTGAGAGGTTGATGCTCGCAAATAGCTGGCCGGACGGATAGGGCCGCGAATTCCAGGCCTTTAGCTGGACGCAGGCGGATTCGAGAATTTGCAGCGTCATCGGGATGATCAGGCCAGTCGCCTCGCTTACCTCGATGAATTTATCCGGAGCGATGCGACCGATCTTCGGATGGCTCCATCTTACAAGCGCCTCGACGCCGGCAAAACGCATTGTTTCAAGATCCAGTATCGGCTGGTAAAACAGCTCGAATTCGTTTCGCTCGATCGCAAGTCTCAGGTCGGTTTCAAGCTGCATCAGCGAAACGGCCTGAACCCGCATATTTTCTTCAAAAATAACGAGCGACCGGTTGCGCTCCTTTGCACGATACATCGCAATGTCGGCATCGCGGAGCAAGTCGTCCGCCGTTTTCGAGTGGCTGCCGCCGATCGCGATACCCGAGGCGACGCCCGTAAACACTTGCCGGCCGTCAAGCACAAACGGCTCCGAAAGCGCGTCGATCATTCGCTCTGCTTGGTCAACAGCGGCGTCGACGCTCGCCACGTTCGGTATCAGTACGGCAAATTCATCCCCGCTGAAGCGCCCGATGGTCTCACCGGTTGTTGCATTGTCCGATAGCCGGGACGCAACTTGAGAGATCAAATGATCGCCGGCCGCATTGCCCAGACTGTCGTTAACGTTCTTGAACCGGCGCAGATCAAGGCAGAGCAATGCGAACTGGACACTGCTCCCATATCGCGCCTTTTTGATCAGCCGTTCGATCAGATCGACAAAATGGTTCCGATTGGGAAGTCCCGTAAGCGGGTCATGGTATGCCGCATGTCGATACTTTTCGCGACTTTCCTTGAGGGCACGGCTCGTTTGTTCAAGCTCGCCGATGTAATGTTTGAGGTCCGTTATATGTTTTTCGGCCAGCTCCGCACGCCCTCTTTCGGCTTTCGCAACTTGTTTTTGCGACTCGGTATAGTCTGTTTTATATCGGCGAAATGCTATCTGCAAGGTAACGAAAAAGCCGACGGCCGTAAAGAAAAGGAAGGGATTGGTCTCTTGGAGGGCAACAACCGCAAGCCCGGCCACGATGGCCGAACCCAGATGAACAATTATTGCGTCGGCACCGCGTGTTTTGAGCGATCGCCAGTAGCTCATGTCGCCGCGGATAGCGAGATAGGCTGACGCCAGCGGAACATTGATAGCGTAAGGCAGCAATGCCAACACCGCGACAAGAAGCGTCAGCGACGTCTTGTCATGGTCGGCAATGACCGTCTTCGGCGGCCCAAAAACCACGAGCAGTATGACCGCAGTTGCGAAGATGGTGGTTATCGAGATGCAAAGGTTGATCGATCGCCAAACAAACGATATCGGCGCTTTCCGGCTATATCCGACCGGCGTCGTCAATGCCGAAGCGACGCCGGCGATCAAAGCAAGCTCGCCGCCAAAATAGACTAGAAAGAACAGCAAGGCCGGGTCGGCAAGCGACAGGTAGAGACCGGTTTTTGGCAGTTGAATGCGCAATTGACCCGCTGCCAAAACAAAGGCCAGGGCAAAGACGATCAGCGTCAGATCGACCCGTTCAGACGGCAATCCGCTTACGGCCCACACCGCGGCCACGATGCTCAGAGGCAGCAGTGCCAGCAGGTAGAAAAGCGCGAATTTGTCGCTACCTCGCATAAACGATTTGGCGTATAGCTCGGGACCTGATCGATCGGAATTTGACTCGTGGGAATGGATCCGGCGGGGCGGCGAGTCGGGAAATACCCCGAGAATATTATAAAAGAAGTTTGGTCCCGCACGCCAGAACAATTTTTGCTAGCTCAGCAGGCGAATTTCCTCCTCCAGAGCAGGCAGTATCGTCGCATTAAAGCTATTGGACGCGGTCAAACCGCGCCAGTCGAGGCCCTCGGCAAGCAGATTATCCACCTCGACGGCCGGAAGCGGCCTGGAAAACAGGTAACCCTGTCCATACTGACAGCCGAGCGTCTGCAACTGGTTCAACTGCCGGATATTTTCGATACCCTCGGCAACGACGCTAAGCTTGAGC
>DASXPW010000422.1:0-6895 GCA_036493385.1 Pyrinomonadaceae bacterium | reverse complement strand
CGCGGCCGAAATATCAGTATTTCGGAGGCCTTGGAACGCGTTCCCGAGCTAAAGGAATCTATTAAAAAAGATCCGCAAGTCAAAGAGCTGATCGACATTGCTTTACGGCTGGAAGGATGCTCGCGACATACTTCGGTTCACGCGGCCGGCGTTGTAATTTCACCTAAGCCGCTCCATGAGCTTGTGCCGGTAGCTGTCTCTAACAAAAGTGAATTAACGAGCCAGTACACCATGACCGATCTTGAGAAGGTCGGCATGTTGAAGATGGATTTTCTGGCGCTGACGACGCTAACTGTCATCGACGATTGTCTTAAGTCACTCAGGGAAAAGGCGGGCGTTGAGATCGATTGGACCAAGATCTCGCTCGAAGACGAAGAAACGATGAAAGTCTTTGGCGAAGGCCGGACAGAGGCAGTCTTTCAGTTTGAATCGTCTGGAATGGCCGAGATAACTCGTCGACTTAAGCCAAAGCGCCTTGAAGATCTTTCTGCATTAAATGCCCTTTATCGTCCGGGCCCACTCGACGGTGGTATGGTCGAGGATTTTATTCAGCGGCATCGCGGCGAAAAGCCGGTCCGGTTTCTGATCCCGCAAATGAAGGACATTCTCGAAAACACATTCGGGGTTCTCGTTTACCAGGAACAGATCATGCAGCTCGCGCAAAAACTTGCAGGGTACAGTCTCGGTGATGCGGATCTGATGCGCCGAGCGATGGGCAAGAAAAAGCGTGAGGACATGGCCGTCCATGAAGAGAAATTCATTAACGGTGCGGTCGAGCGCGGCATCGACCGTAAAAAGGCTGAAGAGATCTTTAATCTCATGTCGCAGTTTGCCGACTATGGGTTCAATCGAAGTCACTCGATCGCCTACGCGTATCTTGCGTTCCAGACGGCATACCTAAAAGCTCACTATCCGGCGTACTTTTACGCCGCCGTTCTTTCGCACGAAGCTCAGGACAGCGCGAAGGTGTACAAATATTCAAACGAATTTCGGTCCGTCGGCCTAAAACTATTGCCGCCCGACTTAAACGAGAGCGATCTTGGATTTACGCCCCACGATGAGGGCGTCCGATACGGGCTAACGGCGATCAAGGGAATTGGCGAGTCATGCGTTTCGGCGATCATTTACGCGCGGCGAGACGGAAAATTCAAATCGCCTTTTGATTTCGTATCGCGTGTTGCCGTCGGCGCACTAAATCGCCGCGCCATGGAAAGTCTGATCACGGCAGGTGCCTTTGACTCGCTGATGGCGACTGACGGCGACATCGCAGCGTGGCGGGCAAGGTTGTACAACGGCGTGTCTGACATCCTTCAGTTTGGCTTGCGCGCCTGGGACGACCGCACACGCGGTCAGACCGATCTTTTCGGTGGGTCCGCGTCGGAGGAAATCATGGACCTCGGCAGTTTGCCGGACTGTACCCCATGGTCTCAGAGCGAAATGTCGCGCCATGAAAAGGCCGCAGTAGGGTTCTATTTGTCGGTGCATCCGCTTGATCACTATCAAGATACGTTGCAAAAACTTGGTATCAGAAAACTTGCTGATTTTGATGAATTTGTGCCCGGCCAGTCTGTGTTCCTTGCCGGATTAGTCAGCGGCCTGCAGGTTCGGTATAGTAAAAAGGGCAATAGGTTTGCGACTTTCAGGCTTGAGGACCAATCCGGCGGGATCAAATGCATCGCTTGGGGTGAGACCTTTTCGAGGATCGCGTCGCTGCTCAGCGATGACGAGTTGATGATCGCCGAAGGCCGTATTGAAGCGTCGGAAGGCCAGGAAGAGACGTTGATAGTCAATGACATCAAGTTGCTTGCGGATGCCGAACCAATGCGGGCGAGAGAGGCATCGATCCGATTGCCGGACTCGACAGCCAGTGAAGAGTTTTACGAACGGGTCTTTAGCCTTCTCGGTGAGCATCGAGGCGAATGCGGCGTCAGCTTGCGAATTCCGACGGACAACGTCGAAGCCGAGATGGAAACGCCTCATATCCGTATCAAAGGCTCGGCGCGTTTGGAGAAGGAGCTAGAGGGTCTTGGCTGTCAAGTACGCTGGATGGTATAGAGACACTCCTCGAAGATGCAGCCGACCTAAACCAGATCAAGATCATCAAGGAACGCCTGTAAAGCATCGTGACCTCAATGCAGCCATCACCCATCACCGCATTCGAACGCGTTCAGCGCGCGCGAGCCACGGACAGGCCTTATTCACTCGATATATTTACATCGATCTTTTCTGATTTTGTTGAGATCCACGGCGACAGAAGGTACGCGGACGATCATGCCATTGTCTGCGGATTTGCCCGTCTCGACGACTATGAGATCGCTGTGATCGGGCAGCAAAAGGGCCGTGATATCAATCAGCGACGACACCGAAATTTCGCGATGACAAAGCCGGAGGGCTACCGGAAAGCACTTCGTGTTATGAAGCTCGCGGAAAAATTTGGGCGGCCGATAGTGACCATCATTGACACGCCGGGCGCGTATCCGGGCATCGATGCGGAGGAGCGCGGTCAGGCAGAGGCGATCGCTTTTAATCTTCGGGAAATGGCAGGCCTGAAGGTTCCGGTCGTTGCGATCGTTCTTGGCGAAGGCGGCAGCGGCGGAGCTCTTGCCATAGGCATCGCCGACCGGGTGATCATGATGGAAAATGCGGTTTACTCCGTTATATCTCCCGAGGGTTGCGCCGCGATCCTGTGGAAAGATCAAGAAAAAGCCGACCGAGCTGCCGAATGCCTGCGTCTCACTGCCGCCGAGTTAAAGCGGTTTAACATCATCGACGAGATCGTTCGCGAGCCGGAAACCTGGTCAGTCGAGGCCGGAGAGGGCGGCCCTGCTAACTTCGAGTCGATCGGCGGCGATCTTCGCTCCGTTATCGTGCGCTGTCTCAAACGCCTCACCGATCTCGGACCCGCGCAGCTTCTCGACGACCGTTACAAGAAATTCAGAGAAATGGGACAGTGGGTTTGATTCGCTGAGATTTCGCCAACACGTTCCTTCGTGAACGCCGGTCTAAAAAGGAATGTCATCGTCAGTGGCGATTCCGGCAGCGGCTGCGGCCGATGACGACGCCGGTTCGGGTGCGGGCACGTCCGCATCGCCACTGTCTGAGTAACTCGAATCGCGATCTGACGCGCTGCCAATAAACTGCATGTCCGTTGCCGTCACGTCGAGCGTAAACCGGTTGTTCCCGTCTCGATCGGTCCACTCATCGAGTTTCAAACGGCCCTCAATATAAACCGGTTTTCCCTTCTGAAGGTATTTTGCGGCGACCTCGGCCTTTTTGTCCCAAAGCGTAACCCGAAACCAGGTTGTGACGTCCTGATACTCGCCTGCTTTGTCGCGCCGTTTTTCGGTGGTAGCAACGGAAAAATTGCATACGGCAGTGCCCTGCGGCGTATAACGCAGCTCAGGATCGCGCCCGAGATTACCGACAATTATGACCTTGTTAAAAGACATGAATGTGAGTCTCCTGGAAGTGTTTAATTTAGCAAACTTTGAGGTAGGTTACAGCCATCCTTTAGCAGGGTCAAGTTATGGCATGCTAGAATTTAGGTTTACGCTGACGCCGTCTTATCAGGCCACTGAACCCTATTATGGTGAATCCGTTCAGACGTTGTAAATCCGGCCTGCCGACCTGCCTCAGCCTCGCGGCCATCCTATTTCACTCAGTTGCTCTTGGCTTTAGCCAACAGCCGGACAAATCATTAGTTTCACTTATGGAGTGTTGGCGAAACACCTCGATCCGAGTCGGCCGTTTCAAGCCGGCTTTTGATGAGAATGACCTCTATCTGGCTGAGCCCGGCGGCCGTCTGAGCGCGATCTCTGTTGAAACCGGCAAACTCATCTGGTCAACCGAGCTTGGCGGCGAGATCCGTTCGAACGTTGCTGTATTGGGTTCGAGCGTTTATATTGTCGCGGGGCCGGCAACGGATGGTAAACCAAACGGCATCGGCAGCCTTAGGGCGTTAAGTGCAAGTACTGGTGTCCCGAGCGTGGACGTGCCGCTAACAGGCACCGAAGTCCGTCTTATCCCGGCGGCGGGGAGAATTGTGATCCTGACGCCGAACGGTCTCATCGAATGCTTCGAGAACGGCGGCCGGGTGCTGGCATGGCAGAGGAACGTCCCTCAAGTAAAACTCGAGAGTGCGATCGCCTGGAACGATAAACTCGTCCTTGCGACCGCTGATATGAAGGTGCACGTTATTTCCGTCGCCACCGGCACAGATCTTTCAGTTGTTCCGACGCAGCATCAGGTGTCGGCATTAGGTGTGATCGACGAGGACATTGTTTGGGGAGACGAACGCGGTGAGATAGTTCGCTACGATCTTGCAAAAAACAATGTCTATTGGCGATTCAAGAACGGGGCGCGGATCTCAGGTCTGGCGCCGACTGATGAGGGCATTGCGGCGGCGTCCCTCGACAACTTCACTTACTTTATCTCTTCCTATTACGGCAGCGTCCGTTGGAAAAAGAGACTGCCGGGCCGTGTCGAAGGTATAACGCCGTACGGCAGAGACATCGTTGTCGTTCAGACGGTCGGTGAACCAACGGCAACATTGATCAGCGTCGAGGATGGCAAATCGGTCAGCGAGGTCTCGGTCGAACAAGATCTATTCATCGGACCGCCGTTGGACGCTGGTGGCCGTCTAATTTTTTTTACTAACCATATGGTTCTGGCTCAAAGCGCGACTCCGTGCTCGTCGAAATAAAAACGGAGAACCTCGCCTTTCGGTTCTCCGTCAATTCTCTTAAAATTTCGTTCCCAGCGCCGTTGTCAGTGGGACACGCTGTAGGTGTTCATCATCGCATAGATCTCGTCCTTGATCTGCAACTTCCTTTTCTTAAGGGTTGTTTCTTCGAGTTGTTCGTCTTCGCTAGGGTATGAAAGATGGGCCAATTCGCCGAGTCGATTTTCAAATGTCTGATGCTGTTGAACTAGGTCACGAAATGCAGGGTTGTGTTTGATCAATTCGTCGCGAACGGCATCAGGAGTTGACAAGTCCATAGCGCTGTATTTCCTCACTTTACATTTTTGAATTTTCAAACCGAAATCCGGGTCAAAAGACGAGAACCCCGGCTCTCAAGGTTGATGTTAGCTCAAGCGCAGGGGTTAATCAAGCGCGAATTCCGACGCCCGTGGCGGGCACTAATTCGAGTTTCATCGTCAACGCGTCCTCCGGCGGATCAACGTAAAATCCCTTGCGCCGGCCTCTCACAGCGAAGCCGAAATGCTCATAGAAGCGTCGGGCAACCCGGTTAGCTTCGCGGACCTCCAAAATGACATTTGAAGCCTCGGAATCCCGACAACTGCTGAGAAATGACTTTAACAGAATACTTCCAAAGTGTTGCCCACGAAAGACTTGCCTGACGCCGATGTTGGTGAGTTCAACCGACCGCCCTTTTGCGCCCATGTCGAATGTTCTCCCAACGGCAAAACCCACGAAGATCCCGGAAGAGGTCTCGGCTTTTAGCATGATCGCGTCGCCACGTGTGAGTTCTGACCGGTACGCGTCGGCGCTCCAAAGACACAATCCGCACTCGATCGAAGTTTTGAGTACCTGCGGAATGTCGTTGGCAGTCAGCCGTGCTATATTCATCCGATGTCTAGATTTTAATAAATGCTCTGCGATCTATAAAGAGCGGTTTGAACACGTCGTTCGCAAACACCGATCTTGAAGAAAGACACAAGAATGACGCGAGCTGGCTCCCAATATTCCTTACCTCGACGTTTTGCGGCGTTACAGAGTTAACCAGCTGGTAAACATCGGCATGGCACAACACTGTCGCACGACCAACGCGGGATAGTTCTAAGCCAAGCCGCTCTTGCGGAACAAGCTGAGGATCAGAATCCGGAAGTTTGTCTGTGAATGATTGAAGGCAGGTCAGGTCGCGGCCCATCGGTAACGCTGAAACGACCTTCGAAGATGTGGCAGTATACGCGATAGCCTCAAGCGTACTAAGGCCGACACAGCGAATGCCGCATGCCGACCGCAGTCCGAGCGCCGTCGCTATACCAACGCGAATTCCGGTAAAGCTTCCGGGACCGTTGGAGACGACGATGGAATTTAGCTCCGACGCCGTGAGTTCGCATTCCGTTAAAAGGCGGTCGATGTTTACGAGGAGGTCTTCGGCGCGCGACACTCCTGCATCTCCTTCCATGGATGCAAGCTCAGAGTTATTTCTAAAGATCGAAAGGCTGCCACCAGCGACGGCGGTCTCGATGCCAACCATGTAGCATTTGTCTGAGTCTCGTAGCACGTCGGTTCTGTAGAGATAATTGGGTTTCTAAATGCGTCACGCGCATTATGAGCGATTCCGGACCTTTCGATACAGCATTGACGCGACGTCGCAAAAAAACGGGCCAGTCCTCCGGCCTAGGACGGCAAATTGGTACCACCATCGAGCCCGTCCGTACAGATCGCCTTCGCCTTCTATCGTTGCACGAATCGGATTCGGCGGAATTCGTCGAACGACCTGGTGAAACAGGAGTTTTATATCGTGTGTCGAAGTCAATATCGGTTCCAATCGTTCGGGATATGTCCATTCCCTTTCGACGCAGCAGGTGATCCAATGGGGTAGTTGCTTTGCCTCCGCTGCGAACGGAAGGTCATCCACATGTAACTTAAGAAAATGATGCGCAAGCGCGATAGCGCAAATGACCCAACCGCGGCGGTGCGGCTTTACAACGTCAAGACACCGCTGCCAATCAAAATCCATCGCTCGCCTATCTACCGCATAGAAAATATCCCAAAGCTTGTCCTTATATCCACCGCCATCGAGCAGCCAATGAGTGCATAAAACGCGCAGATGATCTTCGGGTCTCAGTACCCTGATCGCAGTTTCGTTGAGAGCGACAAGCTGCGAGTTCGAAAAAAGCTCGTGCCACGGCAGGCTGTCAAGGG
>DASXPW010000421.1:0-5757 GCA_036493385.1 Pyrinomonadaceae bacterium | reverse complement strand
CGTTGACCGTGCTCAATTACTTTTGATGTGACGGCCGCGAACTGTTTAGATACTATGTCCACCGTGTGTGCCAGATCACGAACTGCGGCGGTAAGGTGCTGTATCTCGACAGCCAGGGAGTCGATCTTTGTCTCAAACTTATCCATGCGATATGAATTAGTTCTTACGTCCGACGTGAGGCCATCAAACTTCTGATTCGCAACATCAACGAATCGTAACACTCGTGATTTGAAATCGTCGTCCGATATTTGTTCAGACATAATTATCTATCGATCGATCTCTCCCAACACAATATCCAAACTTCCAATTATGGCCACCACGTCCGCAACCATTTCGCCTTCGCTCATCACGGGTAACGCTTGAAGATTTACAAAGCTCGGTCCGCGAAAATGGACGCGGTCGGGTTTCGGACCGCCATTCGAACGCATATAGACACCAAGCTCGCCTTTTGACGCTTCGATCGGCATATAAACCTCGCCTGGCGGCACGTTGAACCCTTCGGCGACGATCAGGAAATGATGGATCAGCGAATCCATATGCTTTCGCATATCATCGCGGTCGGGAAGCACGACCTTCGGAGCATCGGCTTTGATCGGTCCGGGCCTTAGCCGTTCCAGCGCTTGCCGGCAGATCTTGTGCGACTCAGCCATTTCGCGCATTCGGACCTTGAATCGCGACCAAACATCGCCGTCCGGTTGGGTCGGCACCTCGAAATCGTATGTCTCGTAGCCGCAATATGGGTTTGCCCGGCGAACGTCTATGTTTACGCCGCTGCCGCGCAGGCATGGACCCGTAAGGCCCCAATTGATCGCGTCCTCGGCAGAAATTATGCCGATCCCTTCGGTACGGCTCTGCCAAAGCGTATTTCCTGTAAGCAGCGATTCAAATGTCTGCATCGCCTCAGGAAAATCATCGAGAAACTGTCTGCATCGCCGATCGAATCCCGCCGGAAGGTCCATCATCAATCCGCCGATGCGGAAATAACTCGGCGTCATCCTCCCACCCGACGCGGCCTCGATAAGGTTCAGGATCTTTTCACGATGCCGAAAACAATAAAAGAACGGCGACATCGCGCCAATATCGAGGGCGTGCGTTCCCAACCAGACCAGATGCGAAGCGATCCGCTGCAGCTCGCAAAACAGTACGCGGATAACCTGCGCCCGCTCGGGAATTTCCAATTGCAAAAGCTTCTCGCCAGCCATCACATAGGCCAGGTTATTGCCAAGTGGATTGAGATAATCCATGCGGTCGGTGATGACGATGCCTTGCTGATATTTTTTGTATTCAAACAGCTTCTCCATTCCGGTGTGGAGATAGCCAATATCGGGAATTGCCTTGACGATCAACTCGCCGTCGAGCCGCAGGTCGAGCCGCAAAACGCCGTGCGTCGACGGATGCTGCGGGCCCATCGACAGGATCATCTGGGACTCGAGAGCTGAATCAAGTGCTTCGAATTCGACTCCGGTCGAGATGTTTTCTACTGCGGTGCTCATATCAAAAGTGACGAGTGATGAGGGATGAGGGACAATGGATCCGTCGATTGCCCTCGTCACTTCTCACTTGTCCCCATTTGTTAATTCATGCTATACGGCTCGTAGCCGCGAAGTGGATAATCCTTTCTTAATGCGTACCCATCAAAGTCCGACGGCAAAAGTATCCGACGCAGGTCCGGGTGATTTTCAAAAACGATGCCAAAGAGATCGTAAGTCTCGCGCTCATGCCAGTCGGCCGTTCGCCAGATGTGCGAGACGGTGTGGATCTTCGCATCGTCCTCGCCGACGCGGACCTTTAGCCGCAAACGGCCAAAATGTTTCGTCGAGAACAAGTGATAATTGACCACGAATCGAGGGTCTTCCTCCGGACCACGATCGGCTCCGCAGAGGTCTGCCAGCAAGTCAAACTGGTGCTCGTCCTTTAGTTCAATACAGACATCGACGATCGTTTCGCGCGGGATTACGATCGAAACCTCGCCGAGCGCATCGATGACCTCCGCCACCCACGCCGCATTTTTTGCCTTTAATTTATTGGCGAATTCGAGGAGAGCCGTTGTATCAGCCATAAGCGAATATGCAGAAGCCCACGCTTCAGCGAGGGCGTCGTCACTGATCGAGATACGTTTCAACGACCGACCGTCTTAGTGTGTTCTCCGCCGCTCGTGTCGCGCCGGAACAGTGTACGGCCGTGTTACCTGCTTTTGCGCTACCTCGATCTCGGTTTCCTTTTCCAGCGCAGTTCCCTCGGTGACTGGCATCGTACCGGGAACCGTCGAGGTTCGCGATTCGGGTTCGAAGGTGTCGTTCCTTTCGCGGGTCGATTCCGTCATGATCTTGTCCTGGAGCATCATGATGGCGTGGACCAGCATTTCCGGGCGCGGCGGACAACCGGGTACGTATACATCGACTGGAACGACCTTGTCGACGCCCTGAACGAGCGCGTAGTTATCGAAAACACCGCCCGATGTGGCACACGCACCCATCGAAATGACCCATTTCGGCTCAGGCATCTGATCGTAAATTCGCCGAAGCACCGGCGCCATTTTTCTTGATACGCGGCCAGATACGATCATTACGTCGGCCTGACGCGGGCTTGCCCGAAACGTCTCAGCGCCAAATCGCGAAAGATCGTTCCGGGACGATACCGTGTTCATCATCTCGATCGCGCAACAAGCGAGGCCAAATGTCGCCGGCCAGAGGCTGGATTTTCGTGCCCAGTTGACCACCGCGTCGAGCTTGACGGTCAAAACCTCCGGCAATGATTCAAACAGTTTATTCTCTAAGCCCATATAAACTTAGATGACCTTCGCTCCCATCGAGGTCGCCAAAACCGGCGACGGCGCGATCTTGATCTCGCGGGCGCGCCGTGCCATCTCCTTGGCCTCGGCCCGAGCTTCGGCTCGCGCCTGCAGACCCCAGTCAAAGACCCCTTTCTTCCAGACGTAGATATATCCGACGATCAAGGTGCCGATAAACACTAAAATTTCGGCCAGCGCAATGCCGCCATATGCGATGCCGGACAAAGCCTGCTGACCCAGAAGGTATTTAAAAGCGACAGCGAACGGCACCATGAACAAAACTTCTATATCGAAAAGCAAAAAGACGACAGCCACCGAGTAAAACTTTATCGAATAACGGTCACGGGCCGAGCCTATCGGGTCTTTGCCGCATTCGTATGGCATCAGCTTTACAGCCGTGCGCTTTCGCGGGCCGATCAGCGTGGTGACAAGTATCTGGCTTCCCGCAAAGCCGACTGCGACCAAAAACATGATCGCGATCGGAGCGTATTCCACTAGGTTAAACTCGTTCATTTCGTCTCGCGCGCTCCAGGTCAAATTCCACCTTCGAGGCGGTTTGCGCAGGCAGTGAAATTCCGATTATGCGTTTCGTTGTACAAATTTAAATCGTATGTTAAGCGATGTTCACTGTCAAGGCGGTCATTCTGTCGTAACTGAGCCGCGGCGGGTGAAGATTAATGCTGTAAATATGGGTGTTCCGCAAAAAAATTTGATTGACCGGCCGTGACTGCTATGTTAATTTCGATATTGGCCTTTCGGTGCTAACCGGGCCGCATTCCTCAGTTCTTACCAGCCTCAAAACTAAGCGTGATTACAGGGTACAACACGGATATCGAATTTGGCGGTGTCACATACCATATCCAGACAGAGGATAAGGGGCTAACGACGCCGATAATAATGTCGCTCGTATACGATCGCGGGACGATCTTGGCTAGCAAGCGCCAGCCCTACGACGATCTGATCGCGACAGGCTTTGAAGAGAAAGCGCTCGCCGACCGGCTGCAAAAGCAGCATAAAACTATCTGCGCCGCTGTCAAAAAGGGAAAGATCGAGCAGCTCAGAGAAATGACTGCAGTTTCCAGCAAGCGCGGCAGCAAGAAGGCCCCGGTAAAGGACGCGGTGCAGAAAAATCCAGCACGTCTTGCGAATGCTGACGTGCTTGAGTCCGAGCTGCTCGCCATTGATCTTCCCCAGCCGCGGCCGGTCGAGGCCGCCATCGTTGAGGAAGCGACCGCACCCATCCCAATGCCGAAGATCGGCTTCAGCAAGCCGGCACCCAAGCCGCCGCTGCGACCTTTGGTTGACACGGCCGTCGCCTTTCTCGAAGTTCCTCAGATCGTGCCGGTCGAGGCCGTTCGCGTCGTCAGCGATCTCGCGGGAGTCGAACGTCCCGACGGAAACAAATTGAGCCTCGAACTGCTAAGCGGCGACACCTTTCGTGGGGGCACCAATTGTATGGTTACCGTGATGGTCTCGCGTGGCGGTAAGCGACGCGTCATCGACGGCGCGGAGGTTATGGTCAAGGTGCTAGGCTCGAGCTTCAGACCGCTCATTTACCATTCACGGACGGATAAAAACGGAATATCGAATGTATCGATGCAGCTTCCGATCTTTACGACGGGCCGGGCCAGCGTGCTCGTTCGGGCGATAAGCCAGGGTGAGGAAGTAGAGGTCCGGCGCCCGGTCGCGCATAGCTGACGGTCGATCGCGAGTTGATAGAAAAGGCGCTGTAAGCGACAATTTGCTTACGGGGCCTTTTATGCGCGTTGCGATCAATGGCGAAATTCGAGATGTGCCGCCGGAACTCGATCTTGCGGCCCTGCTTGAACACCTTTCGCTGCCGAGCAGGCGTGTGGCGGTTGAATTGAACCGCGAGGTTATTCGACGTTCCGATTGGGCGAACCGAAAGGTCTCAGAGGCCGACAAGATCGAGATCGTTCATTTTGTCGGCGGCGGGTGAACCAAGGCTTCCGATCGCAAATTTCACGTTTCAGGCAGCGAACATTCGGCTTTGGGATTTTGGATTCGAGATCTCAAATTTGAAATTTGGTCTATTAACTGAACCGATACCCGAATATCAGCGATCGACTTGAAACCTGAAACTTGAAGCCTGAAACTATATCTATGTCCGATACTTTTTCGTTAGCGGGTAAGGAATTTCACTCCCGGCTTATTATCGGCACCGGTAAATACCGCACCTTTGATGACATGAAGGCGGCCCATAAGGCATCAGGCGCCGCGATGGTCACCGTCGCGGTCAATCGCGTGCCGCTCGACCGAAAGACCGAGTCGTTTCTCGACCATCTCGATCCAGCGATGCAGATATTGCCGAACACGGCTGGTTGTTATGATGCCGATCACGCGATTCGCACAGCTCGGCTCGCCCGCGAGGCGTTGGAAACAGATTGGATAAAGCTCGAGGTGATCGGCGATCAGACGACGCTCCTGCCGGACAATGAGCAGACGCTTGCGGCGGCAAAAGTTCTTGTAAAAGAAGGCTTTATCGTCCTGCCTTATTTTTCGGACGATCTGATCATGGCCAAAAAGCTGCTCGATGCGGGCTGCCCGGCGGTCATGCCGCTTGCCGCGCCGATCGGCTCGGGAATGGGAGTGCAAAATCCGTCCAACCTTCGCATCATGCGTGAGCGGGTGCCTGATGCGACGATAATTGTTGACGCCGGAGTCGGTGTGCCTTCCGACGCCTCGGTCGCAATGGAACTCGGCGCGGACGCTATCCTGATGAACACCGCTATTGCCGAATCGCAAAATCCCGAACAAATGGCCACCGCGATGAATCTCGCCGTCGAGGCGGGCCGTCTTGCCTATCTCGCCGGCCGAATGCCAAAACGTCTCTACGCCTCGGCATCCAGCCCGATTCAGGGTGCGATCAAGTAACCGATGAATATTCGTGTCTTATTCTTTGGTGCGACGGCCGATGAAACGGGAAAACGGTCAATGGAATTTAC
>DASXPW010000420.1:0-3671 GCA_036493385.1 Pyrinomonadaceae bacterium | reverse complement strand
ATCGATGAGTTTACGGCGCCCTTCATTCAGTATTTTTGGGAAGATTTCGACGCGCTTGGCCTGGAGCGGCCTGAAGTAACGCCGCGCGCCACACAGCATATTCCAGAGATGATCGATATCATCGCCAAACTTCTCGAAAACGGTCGCGCTTACGAATCGGAAGGCTCGATCTATTACCGCATCTCGGCGTTTCCCGAATACGGCAAGCTCTCCAAGATAAATTTCTCTGGCAATATCGCCGGCGCGAGCGAACGCGTCGACACGGATAAGTATGAGAAGGAAGACGCGCGCGACTTTGCGCTCTGGAAGCTCGTCGGGCCGGATGAACATCCCGGATGGGACGCGCCGTTTGGCCGCGGCCGACCCGGCTGGCACATCGAGTGCTCGGCGATGGCGATGAAATATCTCGGCGAGACCTTCGACGTGCATGGCGGCGGCATGGACCTTCAGTTTCCGCATCACGAGAACGAGATCGCGCAGAGCGAAGGCTCGACCGGGAAACTGTTTGCCAAGTACTGGATACACAGCGAATTTCTCAAGATCGACGACGTCACGATGTCGAAATCGAAGGGAAATTTTTTTACCTTTCGTGACCTGCGCGACCAAGGCTACTCGCCGCTCGCCATTCGATATTTGCTGCTCTCAGTCCCGTACCGCAAGCAATTGAACTTCACCTTTGAAGGCCTTCAGGGCGCGGAATCAACGGTTGAGCGATTGCGAAATTTCCGGCGGCTCATCCGTGATGCGAAAGTCTCGGATGCGCCAAATCAAACAACGCGGAAGCTGATCGAGACAGCAGGCGCCGATTTCGAAGCCGCCATGGACGACGATTTCAATACCGCCGCGGCACTCGCAGCGATCCATGACCTCGTTCGTGAAATTAACACTCTGTTGGCCGAAGACAAGCTTTCTAACGAAGATCGTGATGCTGTCTTGGATGCAGTGGCTAAATTTGATTCGGTTCTTGGCATCTTTGGACCCGAAGAGTCCGAAATTCTCGACGCCGAGATCGAAGCACTGATCGCCGAGCGGCAAGATGCGCGGCATGATCGTAATTTCGCGCTTTCAGATGAGATCCGCGATCAGCTTGCCGCAAAAGGAATTATTCTTGAGGACACAAAAGACGGTGTTCGATGGAAACGAAAGTAGAGTCGTTGCGGTTTACATCTATGCGTTTACGGATTTTCCGCCAATGCTGTAGTAACAAAGATCTACTTCTTTATACGTATTGGTTTCGCGGCTATATGCGAGACATCGGTTGAACGGTTTTGAATAGATATGGACGCTGACGGCACGCTCGTCGAATTCAGGCAGGTTTAGGATCTGATGGATCGGTTGCTCAAGCTCGACCTTCGCCGCAAGACAGTCGGACAGCTCAAACGAATCGGCTTCCGTAAGACTGCAGAAGCTTTTTGATGTATCGAGCTCGGTCACTGCGAAGTTTTGCCCTCGCAATCTCCCGACCGGAACCGTCATCCAGCATTTTTGATCTGAATGGTTGTGCACAACCGACGCTTGCCCCTTTTCCCAGCAAACGGCCATCAACTCAAAGCGGTCATCCTTGTAAATCAAATTCCGAGTGTAAAAATCGGGCCGCCAGAAGAAGTATTTAGTGATCGAATCGACATCGACCGGATTGTCACCGAGAAACTGGTAGACATTATCGCAGGTGAACTCGTGATCAGAAATAACTTTCAGACCGTCGATGATTTTGTGTATCTGAACCTTAAGCATTTATCCACAGAGAAAAAGAGATTCCGCCTTAAGATAGGACAGAATCTCCACCAATTCAACCCAACAGGACTAGTCTTTTTTCGTGTTATTTCGTGGTTCCAGCTTTTTGATTTCATTAAGAGCGAACCACGGAACGACACGAATCTTCACGAAATAAATCCCAAGAAAACGAATTACCGGTTAGGTACGGTTTCCATCTCGGCTATTTTTTGGCACCGTCCAGGAAATTGATAAACTCATCGGCACTACGCGTCAAACCGGGGTATGTTGCGATCGGCTTGCCATCGCTGTCCATCACAGCGTAAAACGGTAGCGCCACGGTGCCAAATAAGTCCTGTTCCATCTGCTGCTGGCGTTCGTAAACGTCGCCTTCGCCGTCGGTGTAGAGACGTACAAGTACGAACTGATCGAGCGTTCCCTTGACTGCCGGCACAGAGAAGATATTCGCTTCCATCCAGCGGCAATTTGTGCAGGTGTAGCCGGTGAAATCGATAAATATCTTTTTATTCTCTGCTTTTGCTTGTCGTTTGGCCTCTTCAAGATCGTTTGTTATCCATTTCGACTCAGCTTCCTTATTGCCTAGTACATTAAACGCCGAATCAACGTTTCGCGGCGGCAGGAATGATTCGAGCTCACCGAGTTTCCGCCCGAGAATACCGGTCACGAGGTAAACACAGAGACCGAAAAATGCGACGGCGAACGCAACACGCAACGGTGTCAGTTTTCGCACGGGCGAGTCATGTTTAAGTCGGAAAACCCCAAGGATATACAAGCAGATCGCGAGGCCGATCAGGACCCAGATGACAAGAACAAGTTCGCGCGTGAAAGCCCAGCCATAAAACGGCCCGTTGGCGCCGGCAAATGAGGCGCCCCAGACGAGATCGACGTTCGACAGAAATTTGATCGCCGCCGCGACCTCGAGAAAGCCCATTACTACCTTGACCGAATTTAGCCATCCGCCCGAGCGCGGCAGCGAGTGCAGGAATCGCGGCACGGTAGCGAGAACAAAAAACGGCAACGCAAATACCGTCGAAAAGACGAGCATTCCGAGCAGCGGCATCTTCCAATTGCCCTGCGCGGTCGAAACGAGAATGGTCCCGATAAACGGAGACGTGCAGGTAAACGATGTCAGCGTAAACGTCAGTCCCATCAGCAATGCGCCGATGTACGCGCTCCCCTTTCCTTCCTCGGCTCGCGTCAATTTGTCGAGCTTTGTCAACACTGACGCCGGGATCGAGATCTCGTAAAAACCGAATAAATTGAACGCAAATGCGATAAAGATCGCGGCGATCAATAAATTGACCCAGGGATTTGCGGCAAATAGCGTTATGCCGGCCGCTCCCAAAAAAACCGCAAGCAGCATTCCGAGCAGTGAGAAAGTCGCGATAATGCCTATCGAATAAACGGTCGCCAGCTTGATCGATTTCGCCCGGTCGCCGTGGCCGTGATTCATAAAATACGACACCGTGATCGGTATCATCGGAAACACGCATGGCGTCAGGAGCGATATCGCCCCGAAGGTGAGAGCGAGCCAGATAAAGCTCCAAATGGAATCGTTCTCGGCGGCAGTGGTCGTTACAGGCCCGCCCGACTGACCGGTTGTGTCGGAGACGGTCGGAGACGGATTTGAAGATGACCGCTTTACTTCTTCAACGCCGGCGGCTGTGACGTTATATGTTTTTGGCGGTAGACAGAACTTATCGTTACAAAGTTGAAAGCGAACGTTGAAGGCAAGAGCACTGAATCGAGAGTCCTCTGTCGCCTCTGTCATGATCGGGAAAGTCACCCAATGCTCATAAAACTTGGTTTCGAGCGGTTTACCGTCAACTATAAAATTCGGGTCCGGTTTAATCGTCGGCTTCGGAGCATGTACATTGCCGACGATCGTGAAAGGTGAGCCGTCAGCTATCTTGATCGTTGTCGCGATCGGTCCGCCG
>DASXPW010000419.1:0-5390 GCA_036493385.1 Pyrinomonadaceae bacterium | reverse complement strand
CCGAAATGGATCGTCAATTCGTCCGACAGCAGGTGCCCACCTTTGGCGGCCTTGATCGGGTCGACATCGCCGATAATATCCGCGATCGTGACGTCCGGCGTCGCCAGATTTTCGACAAAGCGATTATCCCGATGCACCCAGTCGATCTCGGTCTCGTCGCCATGCAGCGTGATCCGCTGACGCCCATAAGCACTCAACGGATGAAACGGGTCGTCGTTGATCTCTGAGCCGGCAATGATCGGAATTTCTTCATCAAGAAACTCGGTTAGCTGGCGGATAATGCGGCTCTTTGCCTGGCCTCGAAGCCCAAGCAAAATGAAATTGTGTTTGGCCAGGAGCGCATTTACGAGCTGCGGCACAACTGATTCGTCGTAACCGACGACGCCGGGGAAAAGCCGCTCGCCCGTGCGAAGCTTCGCGATCAGATTCGACCGCATCTCGTCCTTTACTGAACGTGACGTGTAGCCGCTCGACCGCAGCTCTCCTAATGTCTGCGGCCGATGGGCAGTTTCGCTGTAAGATGTGATGGGATGTGAGGTCATAAGTAGAACTTCCCTTATATTAAGACTTATCGGTTTTTCGATCGGTAATATGTGTTTGTATTTGCCGTCATTACCACTTACTTTTCGAGACTGATCCAGCAACGAGTTCGATTTCAAATTTCAAATTTCAAATTTCAGATCTCAGATCTCATATTTATTGTTCTTCGAGATCTAAATATCGTTAGGCGTCCTCGCCTATTTGTCGACGAAGGGCGTTTTCCTCATCGCGCATCCTGAGTTTATCAGCCAGCTCATCGCGAAATTGGGACATTTGCTGGTCAAATTCTTCAAACTCCTTATTTCGCTGTTTCTTTTGACGCTCATTGTCGGTCAAATATCTAACACCTTTGATGTCGCTGTTCTTTAATTACTCAAGCCAACCGTTGAGTTGCTTAGAGATGCTCTGGCCTTTGTTTATTAGATTTGAAATTTCAGATCTGAAATTATCAAATTTCTGAACTCGCTCGCACAACCGCAATACGGACCGGCTTTCCCCGCATGAACCTTTTGAAATATAGAGGAAGGTGATCAACTCATTGGTTGTCCCGCGTTCGAATCCTTCGGCAATGTTGTTTGAGATCGAGAGTGCCGCGCGCTCTAGTTGCCCTTTCGTATCTCCTAAACCGCGAAAGTCTGCTCGAGTCGTGAAACTAAAAACATCCAGCGCAAACTCAATAGCGGCCTTCCATACAGGCAATTCCTCGAAGCTCGAATATTTCATAGTCTTTCTTACCGAGACATCAGGGTTGATCTATCATTTTGGATTTTTGATCGCAAATCTTAAATTTGAAATTTCAAATCCTGCGCCAAATTTCAAATTCCCAACTGTTACTTCGCCCCAATAAGATAAGCCACGTGCTCCGCGCCGATGACACTAGATCTGGGGACGAATCACCTGTCCATTTCTCGACCCGATATGCTGAAGGCATAAGATAATTAAACGACTTTTTGAGGAAAATAAAAAGCGCGCCAAAGGCCGGAAATGAGTCTCTAGTGGGTGAACATTGCCGCCGCTGGGGAATATGTTTAAAAAGTCGCTCGGCGCTAAGCTTGGCGCTGCCGACGACGTCAATGGCGTCGCAGATGGAGATCTCGTCGGTGCTGAGATCCAGGCGGCCGGCGCGGGCGTCGGCGCTCCGGTTGTGATCAAAACAAGGATAACAAAATCACGATGTCACAGCGGATATGTGTTCGCGGTGATCAAAGTATCTGCGATCCGCTGGCGGGCGATGACGGTGTTTATCGTAAAATTGTTTTTGGTAAACCGTTTCAAAGCCGCGAACAACACACGAGTCTCGTCACCCTCGGTCATGGCGGCGATCGTATTTCGCGCCGTGATCTCGACGCGTTGGATCGAGTCGTTGCAGAAAACCCGCGTGATATCGATCTGACGAGCGGCTGCTTCTTTGCCTCTTTTCTGCGCGAATTTTAGCGTTCGCAGGATCGCCGATTCCATTTGATAGGCTTCCATTATGATATCGGCTGCGTTAAGCAACACCTCTTGCTGATCCGGCAGCGCGGTCATGTATTTTTGTGCGGCGGTGCCGAGGACCATCAGAGCGATCTTCTTGGCGTTTTTTGCGAGCCTTGATTCGTTAGCGAGCAGGCTAGTGTCTTCATCAAAAGACATTTGCGGGTTGAGCACCTCGTCCTGCAGTGCTTTCGCCGCCTGCAGCAGCGCGAGCTTTCCCTTCATGGCGCGTTTGAGGAGCTGGCCGGGAATCAACATTCGGTTTATTTCATTCGTGCCTTCGAAAATCCGGTTTATCCGCGAATCGCGATAGGCCTTTTCGGCCGGATAATCTGCCGAGTAGCCGTAGCCACCGTAGATCTGGACCATCTCATCGACAACGTAGTCGAGCGCCTCGCTGCAGGCGACCTTGTTGATCGACGACTCGACGGCGTATTCCTCGATCGACTGCAGTTTTGTTTCGTCGCTTGCGCCGTCGCCGATCAGCGCGTCGATCATGCCGACCGTACGGTATGTGATCGATTCTGCGACCCACGTGCGGATCGCCATTTCCGCAAGTTTGTGCTTAATCGCGCCAAAGCTCGAAATAGGTTTGCCAAATTGCTGTCGTTCATTGGCGTATCTTACGGCCTCGTGAATGGCTAGCTTTGCACCGCCCGTTACCGAAGCACCAAGCTTGAAGCGGCCGACATTCAGCACCTTGAACGCGATCTTCGCACCGTCGCCGACATTGCCGATCAGGTTTGTTACGGGAACCTGTGCATCGGACAGGATGATCGGCGTTGTCGACGACGACCTTATCCCCATCTTGTGTTCTTCGGCACCGGGGCGGCAATTTTCGCTGCGTTCGACCAGGAAAGCTGAAAACTTTTCCTTCTCGCCGTCGACCTTGGCAAAGACGATGAATACATCGGCAAAGCTGCCATTGGTGATAAACATCTTCTCGCCGTTGAGGAGGTAATGCTGTCCGTCATCGGTTAGCTTCGCAGTTGTTTTTGCGGCCTGAGCGTCGGATCCCGAGCCGGATTCTGTCAGGCAGTAGGCTGAAACGAGCTCGCCCGAAACGATGCGCGGGATCCACTTCTTTTTCAATTCTTCGGAACCAAAATAGAGCAACGGCAAGAGACCGATCGACGAATTAGCGCCGAATGTAGAACCAAATCCACCCGCGCGGCCCATCATTTCTGCGATGATGACGCTCGTGGTTTGGTCCAGACCGAGACCGCCGTATTCTTCGGGAATTGTGGAACCGAGCAAGCCTAGCTCGCCGCATTTTTGGAGCAGATCTCGCGCAATATTCCAGTCATGGTTTTCCAGCGCGTCGAGCGCGGGCCGCACGTCGTTATCGACAAATTCGCGCGTCGTCTCGGCGATCATCCGATGCTCGTCGGTGAAGTCTTCGGGTGTGAAGACCTCGGCCGGCGTCTGGTCCTCGATCAAAAACGCGCCGCCTTTTATGTAGTCTCGTTCCATTTGTGTTTCCATGGCTTTGCTTTCTTCTATTGCATAGACGCCGAGGGGAGAATCATTTTAACCACAGATTCACACAGATCGAGAAAACCGGATTTGTCTTTCGTATCAGTGTCTATCTGTGTTTATCTGTGGTTAATATTCTCCGCGACTCAGTCAAGCCGTTCAAAGATTCCTGCGGCGCCCATGCCGCCGCCGACGCACATTGTGACCATGCCGTATCGCGCGTTTCGCCGCTGCATTTCGCGAAGGATCGTCGCAGTCAACTTCGCTCCAGTGCAGCCGAGCGGATGCCCGAGCGCGACGGCACCGCCATTGACGTTGACCTTTGCGGGATCCATTTCGAGCAGTTTCATCACCGCCAGGCTTTGGACGGCAAACGCCTCGTTTAGCTCGAGCACATCGATCTGGTCGAGTGTAAGACCGGCAAGTTTAAGAGCTTTTGGAATTGCGTAAACCGGACCGATTCCCATTTCCTCCGGTAGGCAGCCGGCGGTCGCAAAGGCAACAAATCGTGCGAGCGGCTTTGCGCCGATCTCTCGCGCCCTATCAGCGGACATAACGACAGCGGCGGCTGCGCCGTCGGACATCTGCGAAGAGTTGCCGGCGGTGACGGCGCCTTTTGCGTGAAATGCGGGTTTGAGCTTTGCGAGGCTTTCGAGCGAAGTGTCGCGCCGCGGTCCTTCGTCAGTTTCGAACACTACTTCTTTGCTGCGAACTCGTCCGTTTTCATCAAGCTCATCAACGCGGACCGTGAAAGGCACGATCTCGTCCTTAAAATTACTGGCGTCGATGGCGGCGACGGCTTTTTGATGAGAACGAAGTGAGAATTCATCAGCCTGTTCGCGCGTGATCTCGTATTTGTTGGCGAGATTTTCGGCCGTCAGGCCCATGTTGAGATAATAGTCGGGATAGCTGTCGACGATCGAGGGATTTGGCCGCACCTTGTTGCCGCCCATCGGGATCATCGTCATCGTTTCAAGACCGCCCGCAACGATCACGTCAGCGCCGCCCGTCGCGATCCGATCCGCCGCAATCGCGATTGTCTGCAAGCCTGACGAGCAATAACGATTGACCGTCATCGCGCTCGTCTCGACCGGCAAACCCGCCGCGATCATCGCCGTGCGGGCCACATTCATTCCCTGCTCGGCCTCGGGAAACGCACAGCCCATGATGACATCCTCGATCTCGGCTGGGCTGAGACCTTCGACCCGGCTAACGGCTTCCTTGATCGCCGCCGCAGCGAGATCATCGGGCCGCGTGTTCCTCAGTGTCCCTTTAGGTGCCTTACCTATCGCCGTGCGCACAGCCGAGACTATTACTGCTTCTTTCATAACTCACGCCTTACGTTCTTAACCTTGTTTTTGACCCGATTTACGTCCTGCATCCTCGCCGTGCCTTCGCCGCCGCTGGTCGACCATGAGGCATACATCGAGAAATAAAAATCGGACTGGTTATATCGGTCGGTCGCCTCGATCGGGTCGCGGGTCGCGTCGCCCCAGGCTTCATAAAACTCGGCTCGGGCAACCGTGTCGTCGCCGTACTTGTCATTTTCCGGGTCGGTTGCGGCCAGCATCAGCGGCTCGGCGTCAGCAAAGCGGCGTTGTTTTACAAGCTCTCTCCAATCGTCCATTTAGATAGCGACTTCGACCTCGTTGATATTTAGCGAACGTAAGCCGGCCGGATCGATCTCAACCAGAAATCCGCGTTTGCCGCCGTTAATGTAGATCTTGTCGAGATCAAAGATCGTCTTTTCGACACAAACCGGCACCGCCGTTTTTGTGCCGAACGGTGATGTGCCGCCAAACTTATAACCAGTCCATTTTGTCGCACGGTCCGCTGTCGCGGGCTCGACCGATTTGACGCCGATGTGCCGGGCCAGACTTTTTGTCGAGACCTCGCGGTCG
>DASXPW010000418.1:0-3947 GCA_036493385.1 Pyrinomonadaceae bacterium | reverse complement strand
AAAGCTCGCGCCGCGCTCGGTAAGCAAGATCTTTTCGCAGCCCGCCGAGCGCAGCTTATCGACAATATTTTTCGCATCCCAAGGCGCCAGAAATTGTCCCTTTTTTACATTGACGGCCTTGCCCGTTTTCGCCGCCGCGACCAACAGATCGGTCTGCCGGCAGAGAAACGCCGGTATCTGCAAAATGTCCGCGACCTCGGCTGCCTTCTCCGCATGCCACGGTTCGTGTATATCTGTGATTACTGGAACTCCGATTTCTTCTTTTACTTGAGCAAGAATATCGAGACCAAACTCCATCCCTTCGCCGCGAAAGCTTTCGGCCGAGCTGCGGTTGGCTTTATCAAATGAAGACTTATAAACAAAATCGACGCCGACGTGCTCGCAAATTCCCTTTATCTCACGAGCGATAAACAACGCATGATCTAGCGATTCAACAACGCACGGTCCCAACAGAAAACTCAAACGGCCATCGCCGAACGAAACCTTATCGACGTTAAAAGAATTCATAGTTGTTGTCTTGCTTATAATACGCAATGACGTCTTTTTGTGTGAAATACCACCAACAAGGTGCGGCTAAAATTACGGGCTTTAAGAGAGAATCAAGAGACTTATTCTTCCCGCATTTTCACCAAAAAATGCCCAAACTGTCGAGGCCGCACAAAACACATCCAAGCTGATCAGAAGCGCCGCGATTATTATCGGAGTCTCGGCGTCATTATTCCTCATAGCAGAAAAATCTTGGATGAATTGATAGATTCCGAAATTCAGAAACATAGCGCCGCAAAGAACCAGCACCCCGGTCCGCTTTCGCAGCTTCCTTTCTCGTGAGCTTTCCACAGACTTTATTCGCCGCTCGCGATCTCAATTCGCTCAGGTTTTTCGAGCGGTTTGCCTGTCATAACATCGTGTTCCAGATTTTCGCTACGCAAACGATTTTCCCAGGCGGCTTTTAGAAAGCCGTCAAAGAGCGGATGGACAGCGAGCGGCTTTGATTTGTATTCGGGATGGAATTGGCAGCCGATGAAGTATGGATGAGTTTCGCGCGGCAACTCGACCATTTCGATGAATTTGCCGTCGGGCGAGACGCCGCTAAAAACCATTCCCTCTTTTTCGAGGACCGAGCGATATTCCGGATTAAATTCGTATCGGTGACGATGACGTTCGCCGATCTCGTCCGCTCCGTGATAAACATCGCGGGCCAGCGAGCCTTCTTTCAACTCGCATTTCCAATCGCCGAGCCGCATCGTGCCGCCCATCTCATCGACGCCGACGAGGTCGCGCAATTTAAAGATGATCGGAAACGGCGTCTGCTCGTTAAACTCGGTCGAGTCGGCATCACGCAGTCCGCAGGCATTTCGGGCAAACTCAACACAGGCTGTCTGCATGCCGAGACAGATGCCGCAGTACGGTGTCTTTGATTTGCGAGCGTATTTTATCGCTCGCAACATGCCCGCGATGCCACGCTTCCCAAATCCGCCCGGAACGAGGATCGCATCAAAATCCTGCAGCTCATTCTCATAATCGTCGCGCATCAGATTTTCCGACTCGAGCCAGGTTACATTTACGCGCAGATTGTTTGCGACGCCGGCATGGGTGAGAGCTTCGCGCAGCGACTTGTACGAATCTTCAAGCTCGACATACTTGCCAACTATCGCGACGCGAACACTTCCGCCGGTTGGATCTTTTATCGTTGAGACAAGCTCGCGCCAGCGCTTCAGATCGGTCGACGGAAATTTTTCCGTCAACTGCAGGTCGCTGACGATCAGATCGTCAAGGCCCTGGTCGTGAAACGCCAGCGGCACCTCGTAGATCGTCGGCACATCCAGCGCCGAAACGACGGCGTTTTCCTGCACGTTGCAAAACAGTGCGATCTTTCGCCTGAGGTCGCTCGACAGCGGACGATCGGAACGACAAAGCAAGATGTCCGGTGCGATACCGATCTCGCGCAACTCGCGAACGCTGTGCTGCGTCGGCTTTGTCTTCAGCTCGCCGGCGGCCGCAATAAACGGCACGAGCGTGACGTGGACAAAGATCGCGTTGCCGCGGCCTTCTTCATTGCCCATCTGTCGAATGGCCTCCATAAATGGGAGCGATTCGATATCGCCGACCGTGCCGCCGATCTCGACTATCTGTACATCTGGTTGATGTTCGTCCGCCAGTCTTCTGACAGCCGCCTTGATCTCGTCCGTAATGTGCGGAATGACCTGGATCGTCTTGCCCAGATAGTCGCCTCGGCGTTCCTTTTCTATCACCGAAAGATATATCCGGCCGGTCGTCCAATTATTCGCCTGCGAGAGCTGCGCGTGGGTGAATCGTTCGTAGTGACCAAGGTCCAGGTCAGTCTCAGCTCCGTCGTCTGTCACAAAGACCTCGCCATGCTGAAACGGCGACATCGTGCCCGGATCGACGTTGATGTAAGGGTCGAGCTTCATCATCTGCACCCGCATCCCGCGCGACTCAAGCAAACAGCCGATACTCGCCGCCGCAAGGCCCTTTCCAAGGCTGGAAACAACACCGCCAGTTACGAAAATATATTTGGTCATAAAAGTTTTGTGTTCCAGCTTTAGCTGGCCCTAACTATTAACTATCCACTATTCACTATTAACTGAATTTCTCAGTGACTAGTTTCAAGTGACAAGCGATCAGTTTTTTTAAGCCCGCTTTCCAGAAGCTCTCTCACGCGATCGAGATCTTCTTGCGTGTCGACGCCGATCGAGCTACCGACGGCTTTTACGACTTTGATGCGTGCGCCGTTTTCGAGCGCTCGCAATTGCTCGAGCATTTCATACTGCTCAAGCCATGTCTGCGAAAGCTTTGTGAATTTCAATAGGTACTCGCGCCGGTAAACATAGAGACCGGTGTGCTTTCTGTAATTCTTGAGCAGGTCCGGTTCGTCCTCGATCGCTACGTTCGGATCCCCCTCGTGTCTTAATGATGCTTCACGTGACCACGGCACCGGTGAACGCGAAAAATAAAGCGCATATCCGTTGTCGCCAACCACGACCTTTACATTATTTCCATTGAGCAGATCAGAGAGACTCTCTATCGGCTCCCAGGTCGTCGACATGTCGGCGTTGTCGTCCTGGAGCAGCGCCGCGACCGCTCGATCGATCGTCTGCGGGTCTATTACCGGTTCGTCACCCTGGACGTTTACGATGATCGAGCCTTCCGGCAAACCTGCGGCAACCTCGGCAATCCGGTCGCTGCCGGAGCGATGATGCGCGGCAGTCATCACGGCCTCGCCGCCCGCGGCACAAACGGTATCCGTAATGCGTTCATCGTCGGTCGCGACAATTACCCGATCAACGGACCTCGCCGCCTTAGTTCGCTCTAACGTGTGCACGATCAGCGGTTTACCGGCGATCGAAAGCAGCATTTTGCCGGGCAAACGAGTAGACTCATACCGAGCGGGAATGATTGCGATCACAGGTTTTGAATTATTTTTCCCGCGCGGCTCCACGGGATTTCAGCATAACGTTGTTAGCTCTAATTATCAAGGTCCGATCACGTGTTGCTGCTAAACTATTCCGTCCGATACACTTTCAACGTGGATAACAACCTTGCGAACGAAGACTGGGTTCCGCCGCTGCCGCCGGAAAAGATCCTTCCGCCGGTGATGTCACCCGACAACCCGCCCTGGAACGGCTGGGTCGCGGTCGGCGTGTGGATCATCAGCATCCTGTTGATCATTTTTGTACCGCTTGTTTTTCTCGCGCCTTACATGCTGTCAAAAGGACTTAATTTTTACGACAGCAAAGCGGTAAATGAATTCATTTTTACCGACCCGACGGCGATCATTCTGCAACTGGCGCCGATAATTCTCGCGCATATTCTGACCGTCGTCGCCGGTTGGGCAGCGGTCACAAGATTTAACCGATACTCGTTCTTTAAAATGATCGGCTGGCAGATGGACGGGTTCCGTGTCTGGCACGCCGTCGCGATCACGA
>DASXPW010000417.1:0-3571 GCA_036493385.1 Pyrinomonadaceae bacterium | reverse complement strand
TACTGGAAGAACGCGAAATTGACGCGAGAGCGAAAGGAGAGTCGGTGATGGCCTGTGCAAACTAAAAAGCCCAATTTCTCATCGAATTGGGCCCAATAGTTTTGAACATAGAGAATTCAACTACTTTTCCTGATTCGGCGTGTTTGGCTTAGCCGGCGCGGGCGCTGGCCCCGCAGTCTGTTGATTCTGTTCGCAAGGCGTCAGATGCGTCTTCGACACGGCGGCCGCCGGCACGACGGTGGTCAAGGCCTGCGGGATCTGGTTCGTCAGAATGTCGCCCTGGTTCTCGATGATCTGATCGATCAGCTCAAACTTGCACTTGTCGAAATCCTTTGTCATCAAGACGCCGTTCTTGTCGATCGTCATTGGATAGACGCCGAAAAACTGGTTCCTGAAGTTCTGAAAAAACGAAACGTCCTCCGGCGGCAGCACATGCATTCTCTCCGGATTCGGCGGCGGGATGGTCGCACCGATCAGCGTCAACTGCTCCTTGGCCTTATCGACGTAGTCGCTGTTTGGGTAATCGCTGACGATCTTCTGAAAATATTTTGCGGCCTGGTCGGTTTCCTCTTCGAGAAGGTATGTCACGGCCACTTTGTACAGCGCCTCGTCCATGAACTTAAAGTCGGGATATTTGTCGAGGATCTCAAGGTATCGCGACTGCGCTCCCTTGAGGCCCCCTTTTTTCTGATCGACCGACAAAGTGTAGTAATAATTCGCCACGATAAGGTTATGCAGACCGAGGTTGTCCTGAACCTCATGCAGTCGCGTTTCGGCTTCGCCCTTGAGGTACGAGCTTTGATATTGCTGCAGCAACGCCTTGAGCTTTAATTCGGCACGTTTGGCATGCGTCGCGTCGCGGTCTGGCAGCCCGACCTGACGCATTTCGGCCTCGGCGATCTTCAGTAGAACGCGGTCCGAAAGCGGATGCGTCGGGAAAAATGTGAGCCAATTTTGATATTCCGCGATCGCCTGGATCAGAGCGCTTGTTGAGCCTTCGAGATAGAACGAATCCGCGACGGCGAGTTTTGCCATAGGAAGGTAAGGCGAATCGGGATAGGTTGTTATGATCGTCTGAAAAAGCAGCCGGCCGACATCAAAATTTTTCTTACGAACTTCGCGCGTGGCAACAATAAACAGCTCGCGGTCACGTCCCGGCGACACACTGCCGATCAGCGTTTCGTACTCGTCCTTGCCGCCGCCGCCAAAGATACCGAGAAACTTGCCCTTTTTCTTCTGTTCACGCGGCTTTCCAACCGGGGAATCAGCCACAGCGCGTGCCGCTGCGGTTTCGGTCTGGGCCTTGTCAACGCGGGCCTGTAAGTCTGCTACGGATTGCTCGACCTGATCGACATCGCCGGGCTCGTACTTCTCGCTGCGGTCCACCTTGCCCTTGAGGTTATTGACGTCCGAGGCCAGGCGGCCCGCCTCTTTTTCAAGGCTCAAAAGTCTCGCATGCGGTGAATCGGGATTTTCCTTCTCGCCCTTTTTTGCATCGCCGCTGCCCTCCTGCTCGAGGACAGACGCCGCGCTTTTTAGCGACCGCCGCATCGTCTCAAGCTTTTGGCTCATGACCTCCAGGCGCTGCGCCGCGGTTCCCTCGCCGGGCTTCGACTGGGCGAGACCTGCACACGCCATTGCGAGGATCGCCGCCCCCGCAAACACTAAGGCCTTTGCTTTGTTATAAACCATACATCTATTCATTCAGACGAGGTGGCCGCGCCGTTCGTTAGACAAACACCGAACCTCTCGTGATAAGCTGGCGGACCGATTCTTCGGTCTGCCCGCCGCCAAAAACCGCCGAGCCAGCGACTATAATTTCCGCACCGGCCTCGACAATGTCATTTATGTTTTCAGCGTCTATGCCGCCGTCGATCTCGATCCTGACTGAAAACCCCGCGTCGTCGATCATTCGTCGCAGCCGGCGAAGCTTATTCAACGACGTCGCGATAAATGTTTGCCCGCTGAAACCCGGATTCACCGACATCAGCAAGATGAAATCGGCAAACGGAAGAGCTTCTTCCAGATCGACCAACGGCGTTGCTGGATTTATCGCAACACCTGCTTTCGCGCCCGCGTCGCGTATCGAGCAAAGCGTCCGGTTCAAATGCGGATCGGCCTCAACATGGACCGACACCATATTTGCTCCGGCTTTCGCGAACTCTGCGGCGTACCGGCCTGGCTCGACGATCATCAAGTGGGCGTCGATCGTCATGTCCGTGACCTTTCTGATCGATCTCAAAACCGGCAGCCCGATCGTGATATTCGGGACAAACCGTCCGTCCATCACGTCAAAATGCAGTACGCTGGCACCGCCCGCGCGGACCGATCTGATCTCGTCACCAAGCCTTGCAAAATCGGCCGACAGGATCGAGGGTGCAATTTCAAACATTCTTGCGGCTTAGCTTGTACTTTGTTGCGTTTACGCCCCGCTGCGGTTGCATCTAACGAGGCCTGATCTGTCCACGCTGCCGATCGGTCGCATTTGGCTTTGCCGCCGTCGGCTTTGTGGCCGGGGTCGGCTTCGTCTCCGGCTTACCTGTGTCTTTCTTTTCCGGTGTCTTGTCTGCCGAAGGCTCTTTCTTGTTCGAGTCAGTCGATTCGCTCGTGTTCGAATTGGTCGTCGAGGTGGCCGTGTTTCCCAGAACGTCTCGCGTGGTATCGGGCTTCTTCTTATTTGTATTGGAATTCGCCTTCTTCTTGGGCTTGTCGGTGATCATGTCCTCAATGGTCTGGCTGTCGTCCTCGTCAATGCTCTTTTGCAGCGTCGCAGGAGTTTCGTCAGGCTGGGCCGTCGGCTTGCTGGTAACGACAAAGATCAATTGGCCGGTTTTGACGGTTTCGCCCGGCTTTGGAAGCTGTTCAAGGACGGTGTCCGGCGCGTCGGTGCTGGGACGCGATGCCCGGACCTTGATCTGCAAGCCTAAATTCGTTAACTCGTTTTTCGCCTCGTTCTGGTTTTTGCCGACCAGCTCGGGGACCTTGACCTCGGTGCCCTGCAGCGACATGTAAACGACCGTCGCCAGCCCAAACAGAAACGCCGCTCCGAGCACGATCACCGTGCCCAACATCGTCATTGCTGATAGTCCTGTTTTAGCTAAACCCACTTTTGGTCGACCTTAAAAATCAAATGCAGAGTCTATCATTTTTGCCTGTTGGCAACAATCATTGTTCACCCGATAAATGCCGCCTGATTCGTGGTTTTTTTCGTGTCGTTTCGTGTATTTCGTGGACCCCTCTCCTTCCCGACACTTCGCCGGAAATTCACGCTGCTTCCTGCATCACCCATTCGAAGGCAGGCGTTGACACGCCGACGCCCACGCGGCATTGATAAAGGTATGTACGAGCCGGAGCCCAAGAAGTCTCTTTTCGAACGCCTGCAGGAGCGCCTCGCCGCCTCCCGCTTCCTCACGTTTTCGGCCCTGCTGCACGCCGTCCTCATCTTTCTCGGCGGCGGCGTGGTGCTCTACAAACAGGCGACGGATGTGCCCGATTTTGCAGCCTCGGGCGATCTCGTATCGAACGACACCTCCGTGCAGGCGCCACCGGAGCAGCCGCCGGAGCCCACCCA
>DASXPW010000416.1:0-6299 GCA_036493385.1 Pyrinomonadaceae bacterium | reverse complement strand
AATACTTGACATCTAGTTGTAGCACTTTGCCTGAGAGTGAAGGGTCCGAGCGGTATCGCTGTCTCAGAATTTTGACAGCATCCACATTTTCACAGAAACGCAGTAGGTAATTCAAGCTGAAAATTCGTTTTCTTTCGACTTCACCTTAAGAAAACGGTTGATCGGCGCCCCGGTCGCGGTATCGTCGCTCTTATCCGAGGACGCGCTTTTGGCCTCGCACGGAAGCTCAACGGTTATCGTTGTTCCTTCACCCTCGGAGCTTCTGACGTTGATCGTGCCACCGTGATCTCGGATGATCTGATAGACGATCGACAGGCCGAGTCCTGTCCCACCGGTCCGGGAATTGGCAAAAGGTTCAAATAACTGCTCGACTTGCTCAGCCGGCATGCCGCGTCCGGTGTCCTCGAACGAGATCCTGATACGCGATGCTCGCATCTGCGTGACTTCGATCAGAAGCCTCCCGCCGTCGGGCATTGCTTGAAATGCGTTGCGCGCCAGATTCCAAAAGATCTGCTTCAATTGCGTCGAATCGGCCTGGATCATAACCGGCTTATCCGGGATATTGAGTACGAGATCGAGTTTTTCGAGAAAGTCTGGACCGTGTTTGAGCAGCGTGACGGTATCATTAAGCGCCTCACAAACGTCCACGTCGGTAAAACTGCCCGTTTTTGGCCGCGCATAGTTCAGGAAGTTGGTGATGATCGAGTTAAGCCGGTCCGACTCGCGCAGGATGATGCTCATCAGGTCCGATTGAACGGAGTCTGGCGGCGTGCTCGATTCAAGAACCTGGATCGCTCCGCGCATCGCTCCGAGTGGATTTCTTATCTCGTGCGCCAGACCCGCGCCGACACGACCAACAGCGGCTAGCCGGTCCTTGCGCCGAATGCTTTCCTCCATCGAACGGATCTGCGTCAGGTCCTGAAACGTGACGATAAGGCCAGTAGGTTCATTTTCCTCGGAAAATAACAGCGAAATGCTGAAACCGATGCGCACGGCAAATCCGTCCGGTGTGGCCAGATCGGTTTCAAATCGCGGAAGCTGCCCAAGGTCGAGTTGCTCTTCCTTTGCCATTTCGATCTGTTCACTGATGTCACCGAAGACGGAAAAGATCGACCGACCCGCGATGTCGGCTGCGCGACGACCAATTATTTCTAAGGCAGCCGAGTTGGCTGTATAGATCGACCCGTCGAGATCAGTTGTTATCAGGCCCGAGCGAATGGATTCAACGATCCGTTCATGAAGAGCTCGCAGGGATACAAGCGAGCGCGTCGTTTCCGCTAACTGGTCGCCCGATGATCGGCGCTCGGCCAACCGCGAGGCGAGAAAGCCAACCACGAGAAGGGCAATAAGATTGAACGAGACGATCTGGACGACCTTAGGCGTGGTGTAAGCAGCCCCCTGGCCCTCGATCGCCGTCGACTTGATCAAAAGTGCGAGCAGGCTAAAAAGTGCCCCGCATAAGATCGACATTGCCAGCGTCGAGCTGGGCGAAAAGAAAAGACAGGCGACGCTGATCAGGACAAAAAAGAGTGTAATGTACGGCGATGTAAGGTCGCCCGTCCGCCAAACCAGCCAGGTGATCAAAAACGCGTCAAAGGTGAATTGCACCCAATACTGCCATCCGAACCGGTGGCTTAGCTTTGGGAGCAGAAAATAAACAACGGTCGCCCCGACGCAGATTATGAATACGATAAAAAGGCCCCTCGGAAAATTGTCAACCGAGAGCTCGAGGTTTCCGCTGTACCAGATCCAGCTCGTGACGAGCAGCAGGAATACGACCATCAATCGACCGATGATCAACATCTGCAGACGATTGATCTCGGTGCTTTTGGTTGAATCTGCTGATTCGCTTAAACTTGTCATACAGTGACCGGGACGGAAACAGCTTTACCACTATCGCACGAAGACACCTCTACTGAAGAGCGGCCTTGGGGGACGTTCAATGTACTCGCGGAGGCTAATAACTTTAAGGTAAAAAGGATCGAAGTCTTCCCGGGCAAACGCCTTAGCTATCAAAGGCATGCACGCCGGTCCGAACACTGGTTTCTGACCGACGGCACTGCTAAGGTAACACTAAACGACAGGGAAATTCTACTTAAATCGGGAGAGTCGGTGGACATTCCCACGGGCACGAAGCATCGTGTCGAAAACCCTCACGCATCAGAGACATTGGTCTTTATCGAGATCCAGACCGGAGACTATTTCGGCGAGGATGATATTGAGCGGTTTGAGGACGACTACGGGCGAACCGCATAACGGACTCCTTCCCAGTTTGACAACAGTTCCTGGCAACGATGTCGCTATCCTTTGAAAGAAAGCTACCGCTCATTCTTACCTTTGTCTTCTTCATGCTGACTACGGTCGGTATCTTCTTTTATCAGAATACGTTGTCGATCCGCGAGGAACTTCGATGGCAGAGTGACACGCGGGATGTCATCGTGCTGCTCGACCGCGTCTTCACGAACTCGATCGATAGCGACTCGGCCGCGCTCGGCCTGATATTGACGTCAAACGAAACGTATCTGCAGCCGCCAGCGGCCGGCTCGCAACAGAGTGACGATCTTGCTCGCCTGCAAGTTCTGCTTAGCGATGACGAGAATGAGAGCCGCGAATTCGAAAACCTCAAAAGCCTTTTGGCCCAAAAGTCTACTCTCAACAAACAGCTTAGTGACCGGTTCAAACAGGAAGGTTTCGAGGCGGTGATGACGGGATTTCCAATGTCCAGAATGCAGGGGCTGTCAATGGAGATCCGGACGTCGGTTGACCACCTAAAGCGGCTGGAATTAAGCCAGCTCCAGGCACACGAAGAGAGTCTTGACAGCAATATGAACCGGACGGTGATGATACTGATCGTCAGCAGCCTGGCCGGTGTTGTCGCACTGGTACTAGCAAATCTGCTTGTGATGCTAGAAAACCGCCGGCGTCAAACGGCGGAACAAGATCTGATAAAAGCAAACGAAGAGCTTGAGGCAAAGGTCGCCGCCCGCACAAACGAGCTTCAAACCGTAAATCAACGGCTGCTCGTCTCGGCCTCGGAACGTGAAGAATTGCTTTCCAACGAGCACGTGGCCCGCCGGGACGCGGAGATAGCAAATCGCCTTCGTGATGAGTTCATGGCGACCGTGTCGCATGAGCTGCGAACGCCGCTGAACTCGATCCTCGGATGGGCCCGTCTGCTTAAGAACGGGAACCTCGACCCGCGACAGTCGGTAAAGGCCGTTCGCACGATCGTTAAGAATGCCGAGAGCCAAAATCGGCTCATCCAGGACCTGCTCGATGTTGCGCGGATCATCTCGGGCAAACTTGAACTGGACCTCGAGAATGTCCCGGTTGCGGAATTCGTTTCCCATTCGGTTGAAACGGTTCGTCCTGAAGCGAATAAACGTCACGTCCCGATCGATCTTGATATTTCGGATGGCACAGGCGCCGAGATCATTTCGGGTGACCGGGTTCGACTCGAACAGATAATCGGTAATTTACTAACGAATGCTGTAAAATTCAGCCCGGAAGGCAGCGCGGTAAACGTGGATGTCGTGTCCGCCGACGGAGTGGTCGAGATCGCGGTACGCGACCGAGGCGTCGGAATCAGCAAGGATTTTTTACCGCTCGTCTTTGAACGATTTCGCCAGGAAGCCGCAACAGCCAAGCAAAGCGGCGGCCTGGGACTGGGGCTCGCGGTTGTGCGAAATTTGACTGAATTGCACGGCGGCACGGTTAGCGCCTTTAGCGACGGCGAAGATCTTGGTTCGACATTTGTCGTCAAATTGCCGATCGCCAATGGACAGCCTCATTGATCTCCGCGACCGGTTATCTCTCGTGCCGCTTGAAGAATGTTGTCGGCTACGACGTCCGGCATTCGGTCCAGTTCCCGTAGATGTCGCTCACCGTAACCGGTCAACACCAATGCCGTACTCATACCGCCGTTGAACCCAGTTTCGATATCGATCTTTTTATCGCCGACGACCCATGAATTCGCGATATCGATCGGCCGGTCGCAAAGAGCATCCTCGATCATACCGAGGGCGGGTTTCCGGCACCGACAGCCGCCGTTGGGGCCGTGCGGGCAAAAGTAGTAGGCGTCGATCATACCGGAGAGCGATGAGTTTAGCGCAGCGTGGACAGACTGAATATCCGATTCACTTAGCAGGCCCCGGGCAACGCCAGATTGGTTTGTGATGACGATTATCAGAAAGCCGCGATCCCGAAACAGCTCGAGAGCCTCACGCGTAAAATCGTACACACGCATTTTTGAAGGGTCAGCGAGGAAGTCTTCATCCTCGATCAGGGTCCCATCGCGGTCAACAAAAATGGCCGGTCGAGCTTCGAGTTGTTTAGTCATTTAACTTGAGCATTTGGGTCGCAACGTCGCAAACGTAATCAACTCCGATGCGTGTCATACAGCGGTGATCGATAGGGCATTCGCGAAGCATACACGGCGAACATTCAACCTCGTGACGAATGACATCAGCAAGCTGTGACAACGGCCGTGTCGTGGCCGGATCAGTCGGCCCGAATATGACCAGCGACCGTGTCCCCACGGCCGGTGCGACGTGAGCAAGTCCCATGTCATTCGCGATCAAAAGATCGACCACGCTCAAAATCGCCGAAACCTCTGCGATCGATGTCCTCCCTGTCAGGTCGAGCGGTTTCTCGCCAAGTCCGGACATGATCTGTTCGGAAACGGCGCGGTCACCTTCGCTACCCAAAAGGACTATCTTCGCACCAAGAGTTTTTTGAAGCCTTTCGCAAGTCTGAACAAACCGTTCGGCCGGCCAGCGCTTCGCGTTAGAATTCGTCGATCCCGCGCCGACGGCGACGATCGACCGAGTCAGATCCAAGCCGTGCTGAATAAGGAACGCACGCGCCGCCTCACGACGTTCAGGCGAGATGTCTATCCGCGGATAGAGGTCGACTTGCTCGCTTGGTCCTTTTCCGAGAAGCCGTTCCTCGATCGCTCCGGCTAAACAATGATAATAAAAAACCTCGTGTCGTGTTGCTTTCCAATCGGGCACCGGAAACGAGTCGGTCAGAAGCAGCTTTCGCCTATCGGTCGCATAGCCGAAGCGCCGAGGAATACCCGCAAGCCGAAGCGGCAGCGCCGACGCGAACGAGTTTGGCAGAACGACACCGACATCGAATCTTTCATTGCGTAGTCGACGGGCCAGCCTGACAGTCTGGGCGATCCCGGAATTGGGCGTCTCGACCGGCAGCACGCGGTCAATAAAATCCGCGTCCTGAAAAAGTCCTTCGTTTACGGCACGCGTCATCAGAACGATCTCTGCGTCGGGAAAAGCCGAACGCAAAGCGCGAAGAGCCGGGATCGTCATCACGCTGTCGCCTATCCAATTTGTACCGCGAACAAGAAGCTTCATTTACCGAAAAAGATCGCGGAGTCCCGTGTCGAGCGAAGTTGACGGGTTCCAGTCAAGCTCGCGTGTCACGAGGCCTATGTCTGAAACATAATTAAGAGGTACCGGATCGGGAAGTGGAAGTTCTTCGTCAATAATGGCCTGAAGGCCCGAAACCTCCTCTAATTTCGTGAGCAATTCGCGTAGGGACAACGCGTTCTCCCGACCTCCGCCGAGGTTATATAGCCCGTGCGTGATCGCAGAGCCGATAAAAGCTTTACATGCACTCGACAGATCATTGACGTGCAAAAGGTCTCGCCGAGGACGGCCGCCGCCGGGCAAACGTATCGGCTCGCCCTCGTTTATCGCATCGGCATAATGCGTCACAAAGCCGGGCGTGTTGCCTTCGGATGCACGTGCATAGACGGTTGATAGTCGAAATATACACGAGCGAAATTTTCTCGTATGAGCGTAATATTCGACGTATCTCTCGGCGATAAGCTTTGACCATTCAAGCGGCGATTGTCCGGAATAAAGCGTCGGACACGACTCAGGAACTTCGCGGTAGTTATCGGCGAACCGGCCATACACGTCCTTTGTCGACGCGAGTATAAAAACTGCACCCTCGCGAACCTCACGCAGAACATTAATTGTCCCCTCGACGTTTGTGAGAAAAACCTGGCCCGCTGCCTCGCTGGTTTTTGAGAGCTCTGCGGCTAGGTGAATAACGACGTCATATTCACCAACTCGCCGAACATCATTAAGGTTCAGAACATCAAAACCGCTGCGACGAGAGAAGTCGTCCGCGTCGAAGAAGGCCTTAATATGGGAGCCCAAAAACCCACTGCCGCCGGTTACGAGGATCTTCATTTATGCTCCAGGCCTATTCGCCCTTTAGCCGCGTGGAATTCCAGATCATTAACACTGGAGCGACCTTAATTTCCACCTTAG
>DASXPW010000415.1:0-1877 GCA_036493385.1 Pyrinomonadaceae bacterium | reverse complement strand
GTCCGTCCTCCAAACTCGTCGACGATGCGCTGGTGGTAAGAATAATAAGGCTCAAAAACGAGCGCCGATCTGCCTTTGAGATAGCTTTGAGCGATGCCGACCAGGGCGCCCGTGCCGCCGCTGGAGACGATCAGCTCAAACGGTCGCGCGTCCGTGTCGACGTTGATGCCGTTGTAACGAGCGATCTTTTCAGCGACGGCCTTTCTCAGGTTGGCGTCACCCTCGCTGCCGCCGTAATGATTGTGACTCGCGGCTATCTCATCGGCCGCCGCCTTTGCAAGCTCAGTGTCGATCGGCAGCTCAGACTGGCCCTGAACGAGATTTCCGCTTGGCGGCACAAGCCGCGTAATGGCCCTGATGTCGGGCTTTGCCTTTTTCGTCTTTGGTTCGGACATAAGAGATAAAAATATCAAAAAAGCGCTTCGGCCGCATTTTTCGAATCCGTCGACGCCGGAGTCTGCCTTTCGATATCCGGCTCAACCTAGCTTTTCATTGACGAGGGCAAATATTGCAGTAGCAATACTTACGACGATAAATGTCGCGATCGCCCGCCAGACGGCGTCAGAGTCGGTAAATTTCCAAATGGCGAGAATGCAGAGGACTGTGCAGGCGACCAGCGAGACAGTTATCACGACAAAGGCGATCCATCTGACTATCTCGGGATTTAGTACGCCGCGACGGTCCGTCTTTAGTTTGACGACAACGTCCGTCTGTTCGTCCTGCATTTATCGAAATTATACCAGATGCCCGCGATGCATTTCTTACAGGCACGCTTATTGCGGCTTACCAATATTTTGCGCAATCTGTTCAAAATCAATGCAGAGCTATCTAACTGTAAGGAGAAGTACTATGAACCAAACAACCTCAAACTCTGAATCTTTCACCGACTTCGTGACCGATATGTCGCCGAACGTCAACAACACGGAACGCATCGTTTCTGCGGCCGCCGGCGGAGCCCTGCTCGCCTACGGCATAGAGAATGGCGGCGTGACCGGTACGCTGATGTCGGTGCTCGGCGGAAGTTTGCTCTTTCGCGGCGCGACAGGACATTGTCACGTTTACGATGCGATGGGCGTCAGCACGAATGACGACGAACCGCGCGGCACACAAAAGTCGCCTTTCAATCGCCACGCTCTTTCAGGGCGCGTTCACGTGGCCGAAACGATCAGGATCGACCGGCCGGCCAACGAGGTCTATAACTATTGGAAAAACTTTAAGAATTTTCCGCAGTTCATGGACCACGTCGAATCGGTCACCAAAAATCCCGACGACACATGGCACTGGGTCGCAAAGGCACCACTCGGCACGACCGTAGAGTGGGATGCCCGCGTTACCAGCGACATCCAGGACCAGCGGATCGGTTGGCAATCGACAAAGGATTCGCAGATCCCGAATTCGGGCGTCGTCGAGTTTGTCGGGACGCCCGAGGACGCGACCGACCTGACCGTATCGCTGACCTATGAAGCGCCGGCTGGCAAATTTGGCGAGTGGGCTGCGTGGGCGCTCGGCGAAGAGCCAAGCATACAGGTCGCCGAGGACCTGCAACGATTCAAGGAGCTGATCGAACGGGGCAAGACGACGCAAGCGGCCTCGTCAGCAACCGCGAAATAATTATTTCGCTTTGCCCTGATTGGCGACTGCTTCCTGCGCGGCCCGGACAACCTCCGGGTCGCCGAGGTAGTAATGCTTGATCGGGTTAAGGTCCTGATCAAGCTCATATACGAGCGGAATTCCGGTCGGGATGTTTAGTTGCGTGATCTCGTCATCTGACACGTTGTCGAGAAACTTGACCAGGGCGCGGAGGCTGTTGCCGTGAGCAGCTATGATCAACTTTCGGCCTTCTTTTATCTTTGGCGCGATCTCATATTGGAAATATG
>DASXPW010000414.1:0-3634 GCA_036493385.1 Pyrinomonadaceae bacterium | reverse complement strand
GGTGTCTGGCGGCGCAGCTTCGAAGCCAGGCTTTCTCGGTACACGATAACGCCGGATTTATGTACATGATCGCGGAGCTTTTGGGAAACCCAAAGGCAGCTTCTTTGGCCCGGCTGTACGCCGAGCTTTCGGCATCGCCCGAGGTGGCCGCAGATCAGGCGGAGAATATTCAAAACGAACTCCAGAAAAAGACCGTCAGCAGCTTTCTGGGCCTGCTTGATCAACTTCTCGTTGCGGACCGGTCAAAAAAGCCTTGCTAACTCAAAATTTACAACCATTAAGGGCAGACGTTTTCTTCCGCCGATAAAGCAACCGAAGAACTCTTTCAAAACATCACACCTCAGACCTCGCCAAACTCGCGAGGCCGCCTGGCAGATTTAGCTTTACCAAATCGGTTGGGCGTTTTGCTTTTTAAAGCGATCAACGTCAACAAAGGGAGATTTTTTGAAATGAAGAAGTACCTTGTAGCCCTTGGGCTTGTCATCATCTCTTCCGTCATATCATTCGGGCAGTCGTCCGACTACAAAAGAGGCGAGGTGTACGTCGGCTATTCAAACGGCCAGATCGACACCGGCGTCGATAGCGGCAGTTCGATCAACGCGTTTTTTCGCGATCGAGCCAACTTCAACGGAGCCGAGGCGGCCGGCGTTTACAATCTGAGCCGGTATATCGGCATCAAGGGCGATTTTTCGGCCCACTTTAACCGCGAAGATTTTAGTCAGGTGTTCGGCGGCGACACGACCATCACGGTCAGAAACGACAACTCACTTTACAACTATCTCGGCGGCGTCCAGATCAAGGACAATTCCGACAGCGGCCGTTGGAAGCCGTTTGCGCATGCCCTCGTCGGTGCGGCGACCGAACGGACAAAATTTCGCGACATCGCTTGTACATCGGCGGGCGGCACGACCTGTCCGGTCGGTTTTACCAACGAATCATTTACAGACACGGGTTTTGCGGGTGCGTTCGGCGGCGGGCTGGATATCAGGATCAACCATAACTTTCAGATCCGTGCTATCCAGATCGACTACAACCCGGTCAGGATCGGCGGTTTTACAAACAACAACGCGCGTATCGGTGCGGGTATTGTATTTTAGGAAACAGAACGCTTCTCTGTGTGCTCTGTGAAATTTTCCGTGTCCTCTGTGTTAACCAGTTTTTTCAACACAGAGAGCACAGAGCGGAGACACAAAAGTCACAGAGTGAAGAATGAAATCGGGAGCCGATAAATATTGGCTCCCTATTTTTTATCTCTGCGTCAACTCCGGCGGTAGCTGCTTATCGACCTTCGGCCGCTGCTTAAGATCGGTCAATTCCCACAGTGTCAGCATGATCGTCCGCGCGACCTGTTCCATTTTGTTGTAATCGATCTTTTGCGGTTCGTCGCCAGGCCGGTGGTAGTCTTCGTGTACGCCGTCAAACCAAAACGTGATCGGGATGCCGTTTTGGGCATAGTTGAAATGGTCCGATCGGAAAAAGAAACGATTCGGGTCCTTAGGGTCGTCGTACTTCGTGTTATAGCTCAGGTTCAAATAGCCTTTGTTTGTCTGATCCACGATCGCGCCGAGCGTCGAGCTCATCATGTCCTTGCCGATCACATAGATCTCGCCCGATCTCGAAAGCTCTTCGTTGCACGGCTGGCCCGGGCGGTCACATTTGATGATATGGTTCGGGTCGAGCGTGCGGCCGATCATGTCGATGTTGAGCTGGGCAATGACGTTCTTGATATCGACCGTCGGATATTTATTAAAATACTGGCTGCCCCAGAGACCTTTTTCCTCGCCGCAGTGCCACACTAAGAGAACAGATCGCTTCGGCCGTACCGGTGCTTTCGCTAATGCCTCAGCGATCGAGAGCACAGAAACCGTTCCAGAACCGTCATCGTCGGCGCCGTTGTTGATATTGTCCGTCGCGTTCGGATTTTGGCTGATGCCGATGTGATCGTAATGCGCGCCGATCGCGACCATCTCATTTTTAAGCGTCGGGTCGCTGCCTTCCCAGATGGCGACGACATTCTGCGTCCGTGCGTGATCGGCATCCGCCGTTATCTTGAACGTCGCCGTCTTTGACGCATTCAACGCAAACGTTGGCATCTCGTCCGTCGTGCCATAGATCTGCATGATCTTTGCCAGGTCGATGTTCTCGCCCGCGAAGAGCGCGGCCGAAGCTTTTTCCGAGAGCGTGATCACCGGGAAATTGTCGTTGGTGTTTGTACGAAATTTTTCGACTGCATAGCCCGCACCTTGTTCGCGCTGACGTCGGAGGCGGTCCCAATTGCTCGTCGTTGCCGGTGTCGCAATGCTGATAACGCCCGCTGCACCGTTTTGCTGCGCGTACGTTACCGGATCGATGTAATCGACGCCGCGACGACCGCTCGCCCTGAGCTGCTGAAACGTCATCCCACGAGGAAAATTGTCCGCGTAGACGACCACCACTTTCCCTTTTACGTCCAGACCGGCGTATGGATCTAGATTTTTGGCCTTCACAAACCAGCCGTTGCCGACAAAGACAAGCGGCGCATTTGTCACGCTGCCCGACGCTGGATTCGCAAGAAAATCGGTACCGCATGCGAGCGCCTGCCCGCCGATCGAGGCGGTGGTCGACGCCGGATCGACCTTGTATCTGATGAGGTCGATATGTTGGTAGAACGTCCCGTTGTCGCCCGCCGGCTTAAATCCCCAGCGTTCGAGATTCATTCCGATAAACTTGGCGACGGTGTCGAGACCGCGCGACGGCGTATCGCGGCCCTCCATCTCGTCCGAGGCCACAAAATACAAATAGTCCTTAAGCTGCGCCGCCGTGACCCCATCGGCGATCTTTTTCTCAGCCGGCGTCAGCTTAACGGCAACCTGCGCCGAGACCGCGACTGAATTTAACGCAAACGCGGCCAACAGCAGAATCGAATAAAAATAACGTTTCATTTTCGCTCCAAAAATAAGTATTAGATTTGAGACCATCGGCAACAGATCTGTATTCGCCTTAGTGTCCTCTGTGTCTTTTCTCCGTGTCCTTTGTGAGAAATTTCTCTACGTGGAAATTCGCATTACTGTTTCGGTCGCCGACCCAACGATCGCGATCTTGTGCTTATTTGCCAACGCCAGCATCTCCTCCCGGTCGAAGATCAGCGTTTTGCCCGCCGTCACCGATAGACATGTCGCGCCGGCCTCGATCATCGCCTGAAGGGTCGGCACACCGACTACCGGCACATCAAACCGCATGTCCTGCGACGGCTTTGCCACCTTTACGACGGTCAATTTTCCTTTCGCAAGCTCGCCCGCGCGGCGGATGGTCGCGTCCGTGCCCTCCATCGCCTCGATCGCCACACAGGCCGATGCCCGGACGACGATCGTCTGTCCGAGATCGAGCCGCCCTAATTCACCGGCGACATGCAGACCGTACTCGATATTCGCCAGCTCAGTCTCATTCGGCTTTCGTTTTGAAAGCGCGCCCTCGGCAGCAAGTTGGTCCTTTACGAAATAGGTGGAATCGATCAGCTCAATTCCTTCGCTTGCCAGCTCGTCCGCAACGCCGCCGATCAGCGCGTCGGTGTTTCGCCGCGGCAGCTTCCAGAGCATCTTGAACATCCGCACATCAGGCAACGCACCGGAAAATATTTGCACATGCTTGACCTGTC